>NZ_JBWKVA010000020.1:0-140479 GCF_059421425.1 Pseudomonas sp. GW821-FHT02H09 | reverse complement strand
CAAGGAGTTTTCCGTTTCGACTGCGCCGGAAGTGGGGCGAATTATAGGCTTCCAGATTCTGCCGTCAAGGGTTAATTCAAATTATCTATCAACAATGGTCGAAAACGTCGAAAGCCCTGCTTATATAAGAGGCGCACAAACAGTGTGAGCAGTATATTGCTCATGACGTATGAGTTGAGCATCATGTACCGCGCATATACCTTTCTGTCTCTACTACTCCGGATGATGCCTCGTAATGACTGACCAGCCCCGCAGCCTCGCCTCGACTCTGTTCCCGGTCGGCCTGCTGCTTATTGCCATGGCTTCAATCCAATCCGGTGCCTCTCTTGCCAAAAGCATGTTCCCCGTTGTGGGAGCCCAAGGCACTACGACGCTACGCCTGATTTTTGCCAGCATCATCATGTTGCTGCTGCTACGCCCTTGGCGCGCCAAACTCACAGCCAGGTCCTTGCGCACGGTAATCGTCTACGGGATGGCACTTGGAGGCATGAACTTCCTCTTCTATATGTCACTCAGAAGCGTCCCTCTGGGAATTGCGGTTGCCCTGGAGTTCACCGGCCCCCTGGCGGTTGCTATATATGCGTCACGCCGGGCGATCGACTTTCTGTGGATCGGCTTGGCGGTCATCGGCCTGCTACTGCTGATCCCCGCGGGCGACACCAGTGCCGGAATCGACCTTATAGGTGCTGGTTATGCGCTTGGCGCGGGTATCTGCTGGGCGTTATATATCCTGTTCGGCCAAAAGGCCGGTGCAGACAACGGCGTTCAAACCGCCGCACTGGGTGTAATGATTGCCGCTTTATTCGTAGCGCCTATCGGCATCGTCCATGCAGGAGCAGCCTTATTGACTCCGTCCTTGATCCCGATAGCCATTGGAGTCGCCATTCTCTCTACTGCCCTGCCCTACACCCTGGAGATGGTGGCCCTCACCAGAATGCCAGCTCGCACCTTTGGCACCTTGATGAGCATCGAACCTGCTTTCGGTGCCTTGTCAGGGCTGTTGTTCCTTCACGAATACCTGTCCCTGGCCCAATGGCTGGCCATTGCTTGCATCATCCTCGCCTCCGTCGGTGCCACCATGACTATGCGCCGCGAATCCAGTCCCTTGCTCGCAGCCGATTGAAACTGGATTTGACGAAGCTCTGGCATTTACCGCTCAATTAGGCCATGTTTAGGCTGTAACTCTGTGTAAGCCTTGGATTTTTCGAATAGGGACATCGTCAACGCGACACGCTAGAGCGGATAAAGCCAGACTCGGGTGCCAGACCCGAAGCGAGCTAAAAGGAAGGGCATGAAACGAGTTTTGATACTGTTAGCCGTACTTGCCATTGCAGGCTGTGCTGCGACCTCAAAAACCGAAACAAAGCGCGGAAAGACGGGACTGCATATCAACTGCTCTGGCCTGTCCTCTTCCTGGGACAAGTGTTACACCAGTGCCGCCAATTCATGCGGCGCCAAGGGCTACAAAGTGATCGCCAAATCGGGCGACGCTGTAGAAGACCCCGGTGACTACCCCTTCGGCCTCAATCCCGCCGGCTATACGAGCCGCAGCATGATCGTCATCTGTAAATAAGCTGACACCGCTTCATTCAACGTGCAGTCTTCTGATCTGGTGACCGATCTCGGCGTAACTCGACTCCAGGACTTTGCGTTGAATCCGGGGATTTACCAGCATCCGCGCCACAACCAGCGCGCCAATGCATTGCGACAAAATCGCCCACGCCAGAGAGTCGCTGCCTAATGTCCGGGCCCAGCATTCCTGCAATCGGCAAATCCACTGCTCCGCCTGCTGCCGAACAGCGATGTCGGAGCGAGCGATTTCGGCTCCCAACGCCGGCAAGGCACAACCTGTTTCGGGCTGCTCAACGTGCGCCATGCTCAAATAATGTTTGAGACAACATTCAAGCCTTGCCCGATTCTGCTCACCATCCCCGCTTAACCGCTCAAGACTCTGGCTCAGCTCACGCTCGACAATCGAACTGAACAGCTCATCTTTTGACGAAAAGTGACTGTAGAAAGCCCCACCGCTGAGCCCTATCGCTTTCATCAAACCATCGACGCCGACCGTGGAAAAACCTTCTTTCTTGGCGGACACAGCACTGCTTTCCAGCAATCGCTCTCTGGTTTCCTGCTTGTGGCTGGCTGAATAACGCATCGTTCCCCCTATGAATCTATCACCTTGACGCATTTGAGATCGTAGCATAACGTTCGTTTAGCTAACGATCGTTTACTAAAAAGGCGATACCCATGACTACAGCCATAAATAACAACAAAGTCGTATTGGTGGTCGGCGCAGGCGATGCCACCGGTGGCGCAATAGCCAAGCGTTTTGCCCAGGAGGGATTTATCGCCTGCGTCACTCGGCGTAGCGCTGACAAGTTGCAACCCTTGGTCGATGCTATCCAGGCAGCAGGGGGCCAGGCACATGGCTTCGCCTGCGATGCACGCAAAGAAGAGGACGTGATTGCGCTGGTCGAACAGATCGAGAGCCAGATCGGCCCGATCGAAGCCTTCGTCTTCAACATCGGCGCCAATGTACCGTGCAGCATCCTTGAAGAAACCGCGCGCAAGTATTTCAAGATATGGGAAATGGCCTGCTTCTCGGGATTCCTGAACGCTCGTGAAGTCGCCAAACGCATGGCCACCCGCCAACGGGGCACTATCCTGTTCACCGGTGCGACAGCCGGGATGCGTGGAGCTGCCGGTTTCGCCGCGTTTGCCGGCGCCAAACATGGAATTCGCGCATTGGCCCAAAGCATGGCCCGCGAACTGGGTCCTATGAACATCCATGTCGCTCATATCGTCGTCGACGGTGCCATTGATACGGACTTTATTCGCGACAGCTTCCCGCAGAAGTACGCGCTCAAGGATCAAGACGGCATCCTTAATCCGGAACACATTGCCGAGAACTATTGGTACCTGCACTGTCAGCCGCGAGATGCCTGGACCTTCGAGCTGGATCTACGACCATGGAGCGAACGTTGGTAAGCCCTCCCCCATAACAATAATCAGAGAGCACCCACCATGAGTAAAACCGTAGAGTTCTTCTTCGACCTCGGCAGCCCCAGCACTTACCTGGCCTATACCCAATTACCAAAAATCTGCGCCCTAACCGGCAGCCAGCTTATCTATCAACCCATGCTGCTGGGCGGTGTATTCAAAGCCACCGGCAACGCCTCCCCCATCAGCATTCCAGCCAAAGGGCGCTACATGCTTGACGATCTGGAGCGTTACGCCAAACGCTATCAGGTTGCGCTCAATTTCAATCCACACTTTCCGGTCAACACCCTTTTACTGATGCGCGCAGTCACCGGCATGCAACTGCGTCATCCGGAACGTTTCCTCGATTTTATCGACTGTCTTTTCCGCGCATTGTGGGTTGATAAGCGCAACCTCAATGACCTTGCGATAGTCGCTGCGGTGTTGACGGAGAAGGGCTTTGACCCGACCGAAATCCTGGCGCTGACCAACGATGAGGAGATCAAAGCCGCCCTAAAGGACAAAACCGAACAGGCGTTGCAACGTGGCGTGTTCGGCGCGCCGAGCATGTTTGTCGATAACCAGCTGTTCTTCGGCCAAGACCGTCTGGACTTTGTCCTCGAAGCCTTGAGTTAAATCTCGATGACCAGCCGACCCTGCGCTTGCCCCGCAACAAGCAGGTCATAGGCGGCTTCGGCGGTTTGCAAACCGAACTGCCGAGGATCGAGCAAAGGAGTCAGCTTGCCGGCTTCGATCAACCGAGTCGCTTGAGCAAGAATTTGCCCGTGATGATCACGGCCCTTGCCCGTCAGCAACGGCAATAACGTGAACACTCCAGAATAAGTCGCGCCCCGAAAGGACAATGGCGCAAGGCTGTGTTGCCCCCAACCGAGGCAGCTCAGCACATGACCGTAATAGTTGCGCACAGCCTTGAACGACGCATCCAGCGTTTCACCGCCCACCGTGTCGTAAACGATATCGAACCCCTCGCCTGCCGTGTGCTCCTCTACATAGTGTTCAACCGGGCTTTGCCGATAGTCGATAAAGGTCGCTCCAAAACCTTCGATAATGCCCCGCTGCCTGGCTGAACCAGTGGCAAACACATCCGCACCGAAGGCTTGAGCGAGCTGCACTGCAATATGTCCGACGCCTCCCGCGCCACCGTGAATCAACACCGACTGCCCTGCTCGTACGTGAGCGCGATCCACCAACCCTTCCCATGCGGTAATCAGCACCAAGGGCAGCGCCGCTGCTTCACGCATACTCAAATTGCGCGGTTTGAGCGCCAACAATTGCGCATCGACGACGGCGAATTCGGCCAGAGAACCTTGCAAACCCGCGATACCGGTCGCCATGGCATAAACCTCATCGCCGATCTGCCATCCGCTTACGCCGGCACCCAGCGCTTCAACGGTTCCTGCCAGGTCCATACCCAGCACCGCAGGCAAAGGTTGACGTGCGTGGGCTGCTTGTCCCGCACGTATCTTTGCGTCCAGCGGATTGACCCCGCTGGCTGCAATCCTGACCAATACCTGGCCCGCTTCTGGTTCGGGGACGTTTAAAACAGCCAAGCGAAAAGGCGCATTAGCCGAATCGACAATCAGAGCATTCATCTCACGTATGTCAGTCATTTTCGCGATCTCATGTCAGGGAAGTTGAGTTGATCATCCACCACCTGACTCATACCGATAAGACGTTATATAGCTATAGTGAGCATGCCCATTTGGCATGAATGAGAACACCCATGGACAAGCTCAATGCAATGGCGATTTTTGTTCGAGTGGTGGAGCGCGGCAGTTTTTCCGCTGTCGCCCGGGAATTGCAGACCAGCCAACCCACCATCAGCAAAGTGCTGAGAGCGCTGGAGATCGAGCTGGGCGGCAAACTGATTTCCCGTAGCACCCGGCAACTGTCGCTGACCGATGAAGGTCAGCGTTACTACACGCAATGTCGGCAAATCCTCGCCGCGGTGGACGCCGCGCAACACAGCTTTCAGTCGGGCCGGGAAACCGTGGCCGGCAACTTGCGGGTCGGCTCATCCGTCAGTTTCGGGCGTTTGCAGATTGCCTCGCGCCTGCCGGGCTTTCTGGCGAGTTATCCACAGGTGCAAATTGACCTGCAACTCAACGACCACAATCAGGATCTGGTCAGCGAGGGCCTGGACGTCACCTTCCGGATCGGCGAACTGAACGATAGCGGCCTTATCGCCCGCAAGGTCGGTACCACCTACCGTGTGACGGTTGCCAGCCCTGACTATCTCGCCCGCCAGGGCCTGCCACTCACGCCCGAAGAACTGAGCCAGCACAACTGTCTGCTGTTCAACCTGCTGAGTAGCCAGAACCAATGGATTTACAAGAAGAATGGAGAACGCCACAACGTGCGGATCAAGGGCAATGCCCAAAGTAATAGCTCGGAGGCGATACGCGAAATGGTGCTCGCAGGGCTAGGCATTGCGCTGTCGCCCGTGTGGTTGTTCAGTGAGGATTTACGGGCCGGTCGGGTAGTGGCGATTCTGCAGGACTACAGCCCACAGTCGCTGCCAATTTATGCCGTGTCCCCGGCGAATCGTCGCCAATCCGCCAGGGTCAATGCATTCATCGACTATATGACCGAGGCGCTGGCTCACGCGCCTGAGCTTGCGCCACCGCCCCAGGGCTGATGACGCTGAGCTGATTTAAATAGCCGCCGTTCGGGTGTTCAGCCACTCCAGAGCGGCGCCTTCAAGCAGCGGACTCAAACGCTCACGCACTTGCGCGTGATAGCCGTTGAACCACTCTTTCTCGTCTTGAGTCAGCAACGCCGACTCCAGGCAACGGGTATCGATCGGGCACAGGGTCAGGGTTTCGAACTTGAGGAACTCACCGAACTCGGTGCTGCCCGCTTCACGATTCAACACCAGGTTCTCGATCCGCACACCCCAGCGGCCAGGACGATACGTGCCCGGTTCTATTGAGGTGATCATTCCCGGCTGCATCGCCGTTTGTGGTGCCGGCGCCGCCTGGTAGGCAATCACCTGCGGACCTTCATGGACGTTGAGGAAGTAACCGACACCATGACCGGTGCCGTGACCGTAATCGACACCCTCGGCCCAAATCGGCGCACGGGCGATGGAGTCCAGCAGCGGCGACAGAATGCCCCGTGGGAATTGCGCCCGGGACAACGCGATCACGCCTTTGAGCACCCGCGTGCAGTCACGCTTCTGCTCTTGAGTCGGCGTACCGACCGGCACCATGCGGGTAATGTCGGTGGTGCCGCCCAGGTACTGACCGCCCGAGTCGATCAGCAGCAAACCATCGCCTTCGATCAGCGCGTGCTCTTCTTCGGTGGCGTGGTAGTGCGGCATCGCGCCATTCGCATTGAACGCCGCGATAGTGTTGAAGCTCAACGAGACATAGCCCGGACGACGGGTACGCGCTGCCGTCAGGTGCTCATCGATGGTCAGTTCGGTAATCCGCTCGCTACCCAACGCAGTGTCCAGCCAGGTGAAAAACTCACAGAGTGCCGCGCCGTCCTGCTCCATGGCCTGACGAATATGCTCGGCATCGGCGAGGCTCTTTTGCGATTTGGCCAAGGTGGTCGGGTTCAGCCCTTCGATCAGTTTTACACCGCTGCCCAGATTATCCAGCAGACCCGCCGTCACCCGCGCAGGATCGACCTGCAGGCTCGCGCCGCTCGGTACTGCGCTCAATGCCGCGGCGACTTCGCTGTAATCGCGCAAGGTCACGCCATCCTGTTCGAGGATCGCGCGCAGTTGCGCATCGACTTTGCTCAGCGCCACAAACAGTGTCGCCTGCTGCTGCCCGATCAATGCGAACGAAACGAACACCGGGTTGAACGACACGTCAGCGCCACGCAGGTTGAACAGCCAGGCAATGTCATCGAGGGTCGCGATGAAATGCCAATCGGCACCGCGCTCCTTCAAGCTCTGGCGCAGCCTGGCGAGTTTCTCGCCACGGCTTATGGTGGCCTGAGGCGGCAAGTGTTGATAGATCGGCTGATTCGGCAGCGCTGGACGGTCTTGCCAGACTTCGCTCAATACATCGATATCAGTGCGCAGCCGAGCTCCACGCTCTTGGAGTTTACTGCCCAGACTACGCGCCGAAGCCAGCGCCATGACCGCGCCATCGACGGCCACCACGCCACCTTCGGGCGTTTGCTCAGCTAGCCAGTCCAGCGGGCCTGGTTGCCCAGGCTGGAGTTTCACCAACTCGATGCCGCTGCCCTTGAGCTCCTTGGTCGCCTGCTCCCAATAACGGCTGTCAGCCCAGACGCCGGCGAAATCCGCGGTCACGATCAGCGTGCCGACCGAACCATGAAAACCCGACAACCATTGCCGTCCCTGCCAATAGCCCGGCAAATATTCCGACAGATGTGGATCGGCCGACGGCACCAGCAGGGCGTGGATGCCCTCCCGGCTCATCAGCTCGCGTGTTTGCGCCAGGCGCCGGGAAACCACTCCGTTGGTCAAAGACTGCGTGCTCATTGTGTCTCCTGCTAATCACTCATCATTATTATTGGGTGCAGATGCGGATCAGCCCTTATGGCTGGGCAGCTGCCCAGAACGCCGGTGCGCTGGCGAATGAAGCTTTAATCAATTGTGCCGCTTGATCGACATCCTGCTCGGTGGTGAAGCGCCCGAGGCTCAGACGGATCGTGCGACTCGCCGCCCACGCGTCATGTCCCAACGCAAGTAATACGTGGGACGGCGCGTTACTCGCCGAGTTGCAGGCCGAGGTCGCCGAAAAAGCAATCAAAGCACTTAACGCCGCCGGATTGAACTCGCCCTCGTTGAACGTCAGGCTCAAGGTATGGGGAATGCGCTGGGTCGCGCTGCCGTTGAGCTGCAATCCAGGAAGACTGCCGAGTTGCGCCAGCAACCGCTCACGCAAGCGCACAATGGTTGCAGCCTCTTCGTCGAAGAACTCTGCCGCAAGGGCAAACGCCGCGCCCATGGCTGCGATCTGATGAGTCGCCAGGGTCCCGGAACGCAAACCGCCTTCGTGCCCGCCACCATGGATCTGCGCCTGCAAACGTTGCTGCGCACGTGGGCCGACGTATAGCGCACCAATGCCCTTGGGACCATAGATCTTGTGTGCGGAGAACGACATCAGATCCACCGGCCACTCGGCCAGATCGATCGCCACTTTGCCAGCGCCTTGGGCGGCATCGACGTGAAACAACGCGCCTCGTTCACGCACCACCTGGCCGATGGCCGGGATGTCGTTGACGGTGCCGAGTTCGTTATTGACCAGCATCAGCGACACCAGAAAGGTGTCCTCGCGCATCGCTTCACTGACCGCCTGCGCGGTGATCAGACCTTCGGCATCCGGCACCAGATAGGTCACGGCGACGCCGGCATCCTGCAACTGCCTGGCCGTATCGAGAATCGCCTTGTGTTCGATTTGACTGGTAATGATATGCCCACCCGCAACACCGCGAGCCTGGGCGACGCCCTTGAGAGCGAGGTTGTTCGATTCAGTGGCGCCGGAGGTCCAGACGATCTGCGAAGGCTCTGCGCCGACCAGCTCGGCCACCTGTCGGCGAGCGTGCTCAACTGTTTGTCGAGCCTGTTGGCCGAAGACATGGGAGCTGGAGGCCGGGTTACCGAAGTTACCGCTGAACCCCAGACAGTCGACCATCACCTGGATCACCCGCTCATCCACCGGCGTGGTAGCGGCGTAGTCGAAATACAAAGGACGTTTATTCATAAAAAGACTCGCAGAGCGTGTTCCGGGATCAGGTGTGCTCGGTGGTGAAAACGTTGGCCGGCGCCAACCCGGGAGCGGCGCAAAACGGTAAAACGTCAGCAATACCTGATCGGATGCAGTTAAAGGAAGACAACTTCTCTTAAAAGTGCGTAGGAACGCTCCTGAAGTTGAGCTTAACAGGCATCGGACTCCGGGTTGAAGCCTAAGTCAGCTAAAGCTTTCGTGCAGCATCGGGTACAGGGAGGCAACCAACAGCAGAGCCATGCCCCAATTGAACACTCGCAACCAGCGCCGATCACGCAGGACATTGCGCAACAGGCTGCCGCAGGCCACCCAGACGCTGACGCTCGGCAGGTTGATCACGGCGAAGACCGCGGCAATGACAATCACGTTGGCGAAATAACCCTGCAACGGCGTGTAGGTGCTGATGGCACCGATCGCCATGATCCAGGCCTTGGGATTGACCCATTGAAATGCCGCCGCCCCCCAGTAACTGACGGGTTTGGCGTGACCTTGTCCGGTCTCGGAGACTGGACCGCTATGAGCGATTTTCCACGCCAGGTACAGCAGATAGGCCGCGCCGACATAACGCAACACGGTGTAAAGCAGCGGATAGGTTTGAAACACCGCACCCAGGCCAAACCCGACGGCGAGCACAAGAATGAAGAAGCCGCAGGTGATGCCAAGCATGTGGGGGATGGAGCGGTTGAAACCGAAATTGACGCCCGAGGCCAGCAGCATGGTGTTGTTGGGGCCTGGGGTGATCGAGGTGACAAGGGCAAACAGGGCGAAGCCCAATAGCAAATCCAGCGAGAGGGTCATGGGCGCATTCCATTAGGGTCAGTCAGGTGTTGACCCTATCGCAGCGCCTTGGCGAAACCCACGGACAGTTGCCTCAAAGTTTGAGCAGTACAGTCCACTCAGCTTGGGCGCCGATGGTGGCTCACACCGCGCTCGGCGTTCATTTCGCCTTTTGTGTCGAAACCAAATGCTTTCTGTGGCTGGCCGAGCAGTTCGGCTTTTTTCATTTGGTATTCATCGTATGACAACCCGCGACGGTTCAATGCCTCCAGCGCCAATTCCTTGCTTTCCTCGGCGGTGTACGGCCGCAATTCAGGGGAAGGATGGCTCGCACAACCGGCGAGAACAGAGGCGGCAAGCAGCAAAGAAGTGACGAATAAACGATTCATGAGGGGCTCCTGACAAGCTGGCGTTACGCAATGGATACAGGCTACTCCCGCGCCTTCACCGACAAAAATCAACGCTCTCGATAGTCGCTATTGGTTTGGGCAACAGCCGTTCAGGCAAATTCCACATATTCACTATAGTTCTATAAATATCTATTTACGATATTTTGATGAATAACAAAGAGCCTTTATAACGGACCTGCGCCGCGCTGACTGTTGGCCAGGCAACTGTTGGCCCTGCAACAGTCAATCAACAAAACAGCGCTCAACAAACACACAGCAGCCTGAATAGAAACCGCTGAAAGCCCCGCAGACAAAGGCTTCGGCCGCTTGGTACAGCTCTTGCTCAAACCCGCTCACTACTCACTGCTCCTTGAGCAACTGCTTGAAAAGGAACTGTTCATGTCGCGCCCTTTGAACGTCGTAGCCCTCTTGGGTGGCACTTACCGCCCCTTACGCACATTGGTGCTGACCCAGGCCGTGCTCGCGGAATTGGCCAGGCAGTTGCCGATACGTTGTTTCGCGTGCACCCACACAATTTGCTGAAAATCGCTTAAGGACCTGTCATGGATGTTTTCTGGTTTCTCCCCACTCACGGCGACGGCCATTACCTGGGCACCACCCAGGGCGCGCGCCCGGTCACGCTCAATTATTTGAAGCAAGTGGCTCAGGCCGCGGACAACCTCGGCTATCACGGTGTGCTGATCCCCACCGGGCGTTCGTGCGAAGACTCGTGGGTGATCGCCTCGGCCCTGGTGCCGTTGACCGAACGCCTGCGTTACCTGGTAGCCATTCGTCCGGGGATCATCTCGCCGACCGTTTCGGCGCGCATGGCCGCGACCCTTGATCGGCTGTCCAATGGCCGTCTGCTGATCAACGTGGTGACTGGCGGTGACCCGGATGAAAACCGTGGCGACGGCAGCTTCCTCGATCACAGCGAACGCTACGAAGTCACTGATGAATTCCTCAAGATCTGGCGCCAGGTGCTGCAAGGCGAGTCGGTGGACTTCGAAGGCAAGCATTTGCGGGTGCAGAACGCCAAGGCGCTGTATCCGCCGGTGCAGAAGCCTTATCCGCCGCTGTATTTCGGTGGTTCTTCCGAGGCTGCCCATGATCTGGCCGCCGAGCAAGTCGACGTCTACCTGACCTGGGGCGAGCCGCCGGCGGCTGTCGCCAAAAAGCTGGCCGATGTCCGTGAACGCGCGGCTCGTCAGGGCCGTACCGTGAAATTCGGGATTCGCTTGCACGTGATCGTTCGCGAAACGGCCGACGAAGCCTGGAAAGCCGCCGACAAGCTGATCGAACACATCAGTGACGAAACCATCGCCTCGGCACAGAAATCCTTCTCGCGCTTCGATTCCGAAGGTCAGCGACGCATGGCCGCGTTGCATGACGGCCGGCGTGACAATCTGGAGATCGCCCCCAATCTTTGGGCCGGCGTCGGTCTGGTGCGTGGCGGTGCCGGGACAGCGTTGGTGGGCGATCCGCAGCACGTGGCGGCGCGGATCAAGGAGTACGCGGATTTGGGCATTGAGAGTTTCATCTTCTCTGGCTACCCACATCTGGAAGAGGCTTACCGCTTCGCCGAGCTGGTGTTCCCGCTACTGCCGGAACCCTACGCCAGCCTCGCCGGTCGCGGTATCACCAACCTCACCGGGCCATTCGGCGAAATGATCGCCAATGACGTTCTGCCTACAAAAGCCACAGCCTGAACCCCACCTTGCCTCTGTAGGAGCGAAGCTTGCTCGCGATGCAGTCACCGCGGTTTGTCCAGACGGACCGCGTTATCGTTCATCGCGGGCAAGCCTCGCTCCTACGCAGAGATTGGATCGTCACATAGAAGGAGCATCGCGTGACCGACAAGCCGCAAAGCGCCCTGTTGTCCCCGTTGCAGACCGCCCGTGCATTGGCTGCCGAGTTTGCCCAAACCGCTGTTGAACGCGATGAACGCGGCGACACGCCGAAAGCCCAGCGTGACGCCTTGCGCCAAAGCGGTCTGCTGGCCCTGAGTATTCCTGCCCAATACGGCAGCCTCGATGCTGGCTGGAGCGAATCCCTGAACATCGTCCGCGAGTTCGCCAAGGTCGACAGTTCGATTGCCCATGTCTTCGGTTTTCATCACCTGATGCTGGCCACGGTTCGGCTGTTCTCGCGACCGGAACGATCAACGCCGCATGTGGGAACGATCATTGAATCCCTCAAAACCCCGGCGCAATCTGCCCTTTGTACCGGGTCAGGATGAACTGGCGGACCGAACCCGCCAGCAACGCCCCTTCCAGCTCGCGAATTTTCAGATGTTTGGGGTTTTCAATGATGTCGCGCTGAGTCGCCAGGGTATTGCCCGGATCCTTGAGTTTGATCAATCCGGCTTCGTGCAGCAGCACCAGCGCCCGGCCGGTGTTCACCGGATCGTTAGGGATCGACACCGAGGCACCGTCCTTCAAGTCAGCGATGTTCTTGATCTTCGTCGAGTAGGCGGTGCACCCCGACCACCGGCACCAGATCCGCCGTGTAATCCACCAGCACAATGGCCCTAACGGTGACGGCTGCCAGCAGCCCGCCTCGGGCAATAATGTGTGGCGAATGATTTGCCAGGTGTTGGCGCCCATTGCCTGGGTCGCTTCCACCACACCACGGTCGACTTCGCGCAAAGCGGTTTCCACTAACCGAGCGAATGTTGGAATACAGATCGACAATGTCGACGGGCACCTGCCGACTGCGATCGCGCTCGGCGTCCTGTTCCAGCAGTACCGCAGCCACGCGCTCGGCCACGAGCTGGGCTTGGGCGTCATCACGGATCAGATCGGCGGCCGGAGGATGGATCGGATAATCGGCAGATTCAGGCAAGGCAGACATACAACGCTCTCGGGTCAACAGTGATTGCAATGAGCAATTGCAGCTTCTGTGCCTGAACGCTTGCCCCTTTGTTTTCAGTGGGTTGGGAGCCTCTTATAGCCATTCGATTTAGTGCAGCGAAGCAAACTGCTGCTTTGCTGTTGATGGCTGAACAGTAGCCATGCTGCTGCCCGTCGGCCCCTCAGTTGCGCTACCTGTCGTGGCCTATAGTGAATCGACCGGAAAACGGTGAAGGATTACGTTCATCCCCAGCAAAAAAAGGAGAACCAACATGAGCGTTAAACCGATACCCGAGGGTTACCACAGCATCACGCCCTATCTGGGCATCAAAAAAGCCGCCGAAGCGATCGAGTTCTACAAGAAAGCGTTCGGTGCGACTGAAGTCATGCGTCTGGTGGCGCCCAACGGCGACATTGGCCACGCCGAACTGCGCATTGGCGACTCGGCCATCATGCTCGCCACCCCATGCGCAGCGGCGTCCCTGAGCAGCCCTGAACAGGCCGGCATCTCGGTGGGGCTGCATTTGTATGTGAACGATGTCGACAAGCAGTACAAGCAGGCGATTGCTGCTGGAGGTGTGGCTGTCTCTGAAGTGAAAGACCAGTTCTACGGCGATCGCTCAGGCACCCTGAAAGATCCATACGGTCATTTGTGGTTTATCTCCAGCCGTAAGGAAAATCTGTCGAAAGAAGAAATCGCCAAACGTGCCGCAGAGATGTTCAAGCAGGGATAAGCAGCAGGCATAAAAAATCCGGAATCTTTCAGATTCCGGATTTTTTACTGATCAAGGTTGTGTCGAAAGTTACTTGGCAATGATGCGATCCAGCGACAGCTTGCCAGCACCTTCGAGCAGAACCGCTACCGTACCGCCCAGCAAGGCCAGAGCGAATTCATAACCATTGTTGGCCATGAACAAACCGTTGCTGATATGCACCGAGAAGATCGCCACCAGCAGCGTGAACGTCAGGCCCAGTGCCGCAGGACGGGTCAGTAAACCGATGATCAGTGCCAGGCCGCCGAAGAACTCGGTACCACCCGCCAACAGGGCCATCAGATGCCCCGGCGCCAGACCGATGCTTTCCATCCACTGCGCCGTGCCGGCCAGACCGTAACCGCCAAATAGACCAAAGAGCTTTTGCGAGCCGTGAGCAGCGAAGATGATGCCGACGAAGATCCGCAGTACAGCCAGGCCGTAGCCTGCGCGGGTGGACAGTGCGGTTTTGATCAGTGTGCTCATGCTGTGTCTTCCTTTTGATGTAGGGGTTGGTTGGTCGCTATATTAATCAGTAAATATCATGTTAAAAGCGCAAAAATCTCGCCATAACAATCAAATTTATCGATCATTTCCGTAAAGCAACCTTTTGCGGCTGGGTCTCCAGCGAACCCCGTTCCCGATCGAACGCCAGGTAGTACTTGTTGACGCTATTGACGTAGCTGACGGCGCCCATTCCCGCCTGCTCCAGGGCGATGCGTTCCACCTGGAAAAACCACTGGTCGGGATTCAAGCCGCGCCGTCTGGCCTCGGTGCGCATGCCCTGAACCCGCTCCGGGCCGATGTTGTAGGCCGCAAGCACAAAGGCCATGCGCTCGCGCTCGTTGAGCTTGGGGCTGGCGAAGAACTTGCGGCGGATCAGCCCCAGGTACTTGGCACTGGCCTGCACATTGCCGTCCAGTGACTGAATATCATTGACCCCCACCCGCTGAGCCGCCGAAGGGGTAATTTGCATCAAACCCGTGGGACCGCCGCCGCTCTTCGCGCTCGGTTGCAGCGCTGACTCCTTGAACGCCAGCGCGGCCAGGTTCAGCCAGTCCAGGCCCTGTTCGCGGGCATGTTTTTGCAGGACCGGGCGTAGTTTTTCCAGGCGCTGGCGGTCGGCGTGGGCCAGAGGATAGTGGACCTGATCCAGGCGTCGATAGATGCGCAGAAACGCGACGTCCTGGTCCGCTGGTGTTTTATAGGTTTTCAGGAAGCGATCGATACTCGCCCGGAGCATCGACGCGTCGCGCCGCACAAACCAATGCTCTTCGCCCGACTCACTGATGATCACCTGCCGATCGAAACGCAGCTTGGGCAGAATCTTGCCCCAACGCTCGGCAATCGGTTGCTCGACGATGGTCAGGTGGAAAATCCCGCCCTGAACCATTTCCAGCACATCTTCGACGGCAAGGCTGGGATCGACCCACTCGACCTTGACCGGCGGCAACTTGCGCAACGCCAGTTTCTGATTGATCTGATTGATTGCCTCACCCGCCGCGCTCCCCGTGGTCAGCGCCAACGTGTGCCCGGACAGCTGCTCAAGGCGGGTGAAATGCCGCTCACCTTTGATCCCTACCAACAACAACGGAACGTTACTGATGATCGGGTCACTGGAGCTGATGGCGTGTCCTGACTGAGGGCTCAGCAATTCGCCGGGAGCAACCAGATCGCCCTCGCCGCGCTCAAGGGCACCGAGCAATTGATCCTTGGCTTTGGGAATGATCTTCAGGTTGATTTCCTGACCGTCAGGGGCCTGACCGTTGAGGTATTGTTCGAAGGCACGCAGGCGATGGTATTCGACGCCAATGGTCTGGCCCTGGACTTCGCCGGAACTGTTGCGGCTCTGGTTGACCAGCACCCGCAGGACGCGACTGTCACGGATCTGCGCCAGGTCGCGAACCTTGCCTGACACAACAGCCACGGGGGGGCCGGCCAAACGTGCAACCGCGGGCATCGGCAGCAGCAACGACAAGCACAGCACAAGCAAAACCGAGGGTCTCGTCATCCGCTCTCCGGGAAGATACTGTCCAGCCTCTCGAGTAATTTCGGGAAGTTGGGCGACAGAAACAGAGCGCTTAGAGCGCTGGCAGCGTGCGAAAGACTGGCAAGCGATGGCTGGACGGCCAACCGAAGCTTTCTTCCGGCATCAAAAGACAGCTTTAACTCATTGTAGTTCTTGGTTTTTCTTATAAATCTACAGCTCTGATATGCTTTCCGGCCTTTGGTCCGAGGTAGCACCATGCAACTCATCGATATCGGCGTCAACCTGACCAACCCAAGTTTTGCCGACAAACACCAGGCCGTACTCGACCGCGCCTATGCCGCCGGAGTCTGCCAACTGGTCCTCACAGGCACCAGTGTCGAGGGCAGTGAGCAGGCGCTTGAACTGTGCCAACAACTGGACAAAACCGGGCAACGACTGTTCTCCACGGCGGGGATTCACCCTCACTCGGCCAGTGACTGGAACGCCGATAGCGCTCAACGCTTGCGCGGCCTGCTCAAAGAGTCGAGCGTGCGTGCCGTGGGTGAATGCGGCCTGGACTTCAATCGCGACTTTTCACCACGCCCGCAGCAGGAAAAGGTGCTCGAAGAGCATTTGGCGATGGCGGTTGAACTGCAACTGCCAGTGTTCCTCCATGAGCGCGACGCCAGTCAGCGGCTGCTGGAAATCCTGCGCGACTTCCGTGACCGTTTGCCCGCCGCCGTGGTGCATTGTTTTACCGGTGAGCAACGGGCGCTGTTCAGCTACCTCGACCTCGATTTGCACATCGGCATCACTGGCTGGATTTGCGACGAACGCCGTGGCACTCACCTGCACCCACTGGTTCGCGAGATTCCGCGCGGGCGCTTGATGCTGGAAAGCGATGCGCCGTACCTGTTACCGCGCAGTCTGCGGCCGAAGCCGAAAAACGGTCGCAACGAACCCGCGTACCTGACAGAAGTTTTGCGCGAAGTCGCGTTGCATCGCGGTGAGAGCCTGGAAGATGTGGCAGCACACAGCACGGCGTGTGCCCGGACGTTTTATGGGCTGCCGTCGATAGAGTGAATCAGAAAAATCCACGTTGATTGTACCGTCGCCTCGCGGGCAACAGCCTCGTTCCTACGGGGATTACGGTGCCTTTGCAGGAGCGAGGCTGCCCGCGAAGAGGCCCTGACAATCAACAAAATCTGTCGCCCATCCCCCCACCATTGACCCACATCAACAACCCTTCGCCTGGATAGCGGCACAATAATGGCACCTTGCCAAAACTGTTTCCGCTATCAGAGAAGACCTTCCATGGGTGCCTGGCTTAGCAACATCTCGCTGAAGTACAAATTCTGGGCCGTCAACGCGGTCGCATTCATCACTACCCTGCTGTTGGTGCTGTATGCCGTACAGCTCGAACAGCAGGCTCGCAGCCAAGCCTCACAGACCTCAGCCCAGGCCCAGGCGCGCTTGCTGAATGCCTGGTCCGTCGGACAATCCTTGCCCAAGGCAGACCACCTGCTGAGCTTCAGTCGGGGCCAGATTCCCTCCCTGAACGGACAGCCATTACCGGCGTTGAACAACGCCAGCGGCTGGGTCGAGCTCAACGCTATGCCGCTGTTGGGCGACAACCCGTTGCTGGGCGCCGACATTGTGTCCCGAGCGGATGGTGAACAGGTCGCGGTACTGGCCTATGGCCCAAGCCTGAGCCAGGTGTTCGGTGAACGATTGGCCAACTACGCGGTGGCGGTGTTCATCCTGATGTTGGCAATGCTTGGTGCCTCGCAGTTGCTGATCCGTTTTTTGCTCAGCCAGCTCAACACCTTGAAAGACGTGATGCTGCACGTGGAAAAAACCGGCGACCTGTCGGCCCGCGTGCCATTGGCCTGCAAAGATGAAGTCGGGCAAATGGCCAGCGCCTTTAACGCCATGCAGGCCGGCTACCAACGGGTGGTCAACACCGTGGCGCACACCGCCGAACAATTGGATGTCGGCGCTGCACGGCTGGCCGCGAGCATGAATGAGGTGCGCCACGGCATGCTTGGCCAGCAAAGCGAGACCGATCAGGCCGCGGCCGCGATCAACGAGATGTCGGCCACGGTTTATCACATCGCCGAGCATGCCGGAGCGACGCGCGACTTGTCGCAAACCGCCGACACCCTGGCCGGCAGCGGGCAGGATGTGGTCAGCCGCGTGCAGCAATCGATTGCCGGGCTTTCCAGCGGCGTACGGCAAACCGCGGAGATGATTCAGCGATTGGCCGAAGACAGCCAGAAGATCAACGGTGTAGTCGGCGTGATTCACAGCATTGCCGAGCAAACCAATCTGCTGGCACTTAACGCCGCGATCGAAGCCGCCCGGGCCGGTGAAATGGGCCGTGGCTTTGCGGTGGTCGCCGATGAAGTGCGCAACCTGGCCAAACGGGTGCAGGCCTCCACCGACGAGATCACCCTTATGGTCTGCGCCCTGCAAGCCGGGACCCGGGATGCCGTGGACTTCATGCAGGAAAGCTCGTTCAAGGCTGACGATTGCGTGCAGCAGGCCGAGGAAGCGGGCCTGGCACTCACAGAAATCACCGGTGCTGTAGCGCAGATGCTCACAAGCAACACACAAATCGCCGTGGCCGCCGAACAGCAGAGCCAGGTCGCAGAAGAAATGAATCGTGCGGTGGTGAGCATTCGCGACGTGACCGAGAACACCGTGCAACAGACCATCGACTCGGCCACCACCAGTAATGAACTGGCGACATTGGCCGGTGAGTTGAGCAAGGCGATAGGCCAGCTCAAGCTGTAAGGACGCCATCATCGCGGGCAAGCCTCGCTCCTACAGGATTGCCAGTGCCCTTGGAGGAGCGGGGCTTGCCCGCGATGACAATAAAGCAGCTAACATCAATCTCGAGATACCTATTGCAGCGATAGCCAGCCTTGATTCGCCGAAGCCGTTTGCCCGACCTATTCTTTATTCATGGGTTTTACACGGATCGAGGATTTCCAGCATGGGCAAACGTCACCCCAATCTCCCCGCCTGGCAATGGCGGGCGCCCCCCGAAAACCTTCGCAACCCGACTAATCTGGTGTTGCACCTGATTGCCGTGCCGCTGTTCATCCTGGCGTTTCTACTGATCGTTTCGGGTGTGTTCGGGATGAGCTTTCTGAACGTTGCCATCGGCGTCGTTGGCTTGCTCGCCGCGTTGGGCCTGCAGCGCCACGGCCACAGCCTGGAGGTGCAAGCCCGCGAGCCGTTCAGTGACCGCAAAGACGCCGTGCAACGCCTGATGGTCGAACAGTTCCTGACCTTTGCACGGTATGTCTTGAGCGGTGGATGGTGGCGCGCCTGGCGTGAGCGCCACCGGCATTGAGCGGTTTTAACCGAAGACGGTAACCGTCTGCCGACTCATGGCGATCAACTGTCCTTCTGGGCTCCACAACGCTGCTGCCGCATGGCCATAACCGTCGCGGGCATGCTCGATGACCACGCGATACTTGCACCAGTCCAGCGTGCTCAGCGCCAGCAATGGCTGCACGAATTCGATGGTCCAGGTCAGGGTGCTGCCCGCCGCCGGTTTGCTCAAGTGCGGCAACAGGGCCGGAGGCCAGGCATCCACCAGCGCCAGAATATGTGCCTCGGTCAGTGGCTCTTCCTTGACATCCCCACGCAAACGCACCCAACCGCCCATCTCCCGCGACTTGTTGCCAGTGAATGGCAAACCACCAACACTCCAACGCATCGCCAGGTGGCGCATGAATTCCGGGGTCACACCCTTGATATAAGGCAGTTCCTGACAGTCATCCCAGTGTTTCATTTCGGGGGCCGGTTCGGCCGCCACGTCGATTTCCGAAGCGCGGGAGGCGCCAAAGCTGCCCTGGACCAGCGTTACCACTTGCCCGTTCTGCATGGCCCGACCCAGCACCTGGCTGACAGCCTTGCCTTCGCGCAATACATCCACTTCAAAGCTGACGGGCACACCAGGTTCGGCCGGGCCGACAAAGGTGATCGCCAACGAACGTACCGGACGATCTGCCGGAACTTTTGCGCGCATGGCCTCGTACTGCAATGCGGCCATCAGCCCGCCAAAACTGGCACGCCCCTGAGCCCATTCCGCCGGGATAGACAGCTCGAGCGGAGTGCTGCGCACGGCGTCGACTAAATCACAAAAGCGCATAAAAGCCTCAAGCCAGAAAAAAGACTCAAGGATCTTAACCATCGGACGGGGACTGCACAGCACTTATTCCGGCCAAAAAAGCGGACAGATAAGCCGAACGCTCCCGGTAACCCGCGGACTTGTAGCAGCTGCCGAAGGCTGCGTTCGGCTGCGAAGCAGTCGTGAATACGGTTATTGCGGTGTAACTGTTAATCCGCGTCGGCGGGTTTTACGACTGCTACGTCCGAACGCGGCCCGAGCCGAACGCAGCCTTCGGCAGCTGCTACGACGGGTGTGTTCAGGATTTGAAGCAAGCCGCGCTAAGCGTGTCCAGCACCAGATCTGCGCTTGCCTGGGCCTTGACCATGGTCACTCGCCAAACCGCCACACAGGGCTGCAAATCGGACTCTTGCTCAGCTTTGGCCAGCCATTGCCAGCAATCATGCCAGTTGCCGAGCGCCTCTTGAGCGGCTTTCAATCGAGGCATAGCCTTGACCGGTAACGGGTCCAGTTCAGGATAGGACTCGGCTGCGTAGCGCACGCGCTTGATCAACAGGCGCAAGCGATGTCGGTCATGCTCTGGATCGTGCAATGCCTTATCCAGAGCGTCCCACAGTTTGGCCAGACGCTTTTCGATGCGTTGACGCAAGCCTTTGAGTAATCCCTGACGCTGGGAGGCTCGCAGAAAGCGCGGAAACGCGTCGAGTATGAGAAACAGTTGCGCCAGCTCAGGACCCGTCGCCACCGCGGGATAGGCTTTAGCCATTTGCACCGTGCGGCGCAGGGCCGCTTCATGCTGACCATGACTGTGCAAGTAGGCGGCCAGTACTTCCCGGTCGCGCAAGGGGGTGGTCAGGTTGCCGACTCCGGCCGCCGCCGCTTCCAGTTGCTCGACTCCGGGCAAACCACGCAGGGGTCGCAGCAGACTGCGCAACCGGCGAACCGTGGTGCGCAGATCATGCAGCGCTTCATCATCAGTCGTCGCACTCAGTCGCGCCTGGCAGGCCCGCAAGCGAACTTCCAGGCTCAACACCTGAGCCACCAACCGATCCACCAAGGCAGACATGGTTTACTCCCGAATCGAACATTCAATGTTGCGACGGCAAACCTGCAGCAATGATGCCGCAAAGCCCTGCGCTACCTCATCAATCCTTTGATCAACGACCGGCACGCGACTCACGAATGTAGAAACGGGCCTTCTCGGCTTTTTTGGTACAGCCTTCGAACGCCTCGAACTGCTGCTGAGTCTTGGCTCCGGTCAGCAAGGACAGCGCCTTGGAGTAGCTGACGGTGCCAGCGAAACCTTCGGCCTTGGCCAGGTCCAGCTCCTGCCAGGCCGCGTCCAGCTGGCTACCGCAACTGTCACGATACGCCGATTTACCGGCACAACCAGCCAGAGCCAACGCAATCAACGGCAGACAAATCCAGGCTTTCATTGATGACACCTCAAGATAGAAAAACAATCGTGCACGGTATGACGGCCAGCACCGTAAAAAGTGCCTTGCCCCCCTGATGAATATAGCTGGGGCGAGAATACTCGCCTGTCGCCATTGATTATCGAAAAAACGACCTTGCCCCCAAACCCTCGATCAGCAGCGATTGAAGCAAGGCCCATGATGGGTGCATTGTTGACTCAAGTTTGACGAAGGGGCGAGTCATGAAAAAACGTGTCGCGTTGGTGCTGGGCTCCGGTGGCGCCAGGGGCTATGCCCATATCGGGGTCATCGAAGAAATTGAACGACGCGGTTACGACATCGCCTGCATCGCCGGTTGTTCCATGGGCGCGGTGGTCGGCGGGATCTATGCCGCAGGCAAACTCAACGACTACCGCGACTGGATTGAAAGCCTGGACTACCTCGACGTGTTGCGTCTGGTAGATGTCAGCTTCCGTCTCGGAGCGATTCGTGGGGAAAAGATCTTCGGGCAGATCCGCAAGATCGTCGGCGAAATCAATATCGAAGACCTGCGCATCCCCTACACGGCGGTCGCCACGGACCTGACCAATCAACAGGAAATCTGGTTCCAGGAAGGTTGCCTGCACCAGGCAATGCGCGCCTCGGCAGCAATCCCCAGCCTGTTCACCCCGGTGATGCAGGGCAACCGGATGCTGGTGGACGGCGGCCTGCTCAATCCACTGCCGATCGTGCCGGTGGTCTCGAGCCACTGCGACCTGATCATCGCGGTCAACCTCAACTCGACCAACCAAAGGCGCTATCAATTGCCGGTGATCCAGCGCCCAGCGGCGTTCAAAATCCGCTTCGACAGTCTGATCAACTCCCTTGGCTCGCGCTTACCGTTTCGTCGAAAACAAGCTGAAAAGTTGCTGTTACTCGAACAGGAAGCCCTGCGAGCAGATGCCGCCGACATCAATAACCCGTGGATCGAGTCCGCCGAACCTGAAGCTCAGCAACCGGCGGCCGCCCCGCAAACCCCTGGTGCACCGAAGTCAGCCACCGGCTCGTTCATTATCGACAACGTCGGCCCGGCATCATTGCTGGACTTGATCAACCAGAGTTTCGAAGTGATGCAGACCTCACTGGCACAATACAAAATCGCTGGCTACCCGCCGGATGTCCTGATCAACGTGCCGAAACGGGTGTGCCGGTTTTTCGAGTTTTACAAAGCGCCGGAGCTGATCGCCCTGGGCCGGGAGATCGCCCGCGATACGCTGGATCGCTATGAGAATGATCAGCTTTGAAGAGCGTTGCCGGGGCGCGACCTAACCCAAGGCATCAATCAACCGATACCCGACACCTGCCTCGGTCACGATAAACCTCGGTTGGGTCGGGTCGTCCACCAGTTTTTGCCGTAGGTGACCAACCACAATCCGCAGGTAATGACTGTCTTCGGTGTGGGTCGGGCCCCAAATGTCCTTGAGCAATTGCTGTTGAGTGATGACGCGTCCGGGGTGCCGAGCCAATTGCGCCAGCACCGCGTATTCCTTGCGGGTCAACGCCACTTCAGTGTCGTCCAGCAGCACGCGGCGATAGGCCAGGTCCACCGTCAACGGACCGAACCTGAGCGCCGCTTCCTGTGCCTCACCTGCGGGTGAGTGACGCAGCAAGGCGCGCACCCGGGCGAGGAACTCCTGAATGCCGAAAGGCTTGGTCACGTAGTCGTTGGCACCGCCATCGAGGGCTTCGACCTTCTGCCCCTCGCTGGCGCGTACCGACAACACCAGCACCGGCACCTTCGACCATTCGCGAAATTCGCGTAGCACTTGTTGGCCGTCCATGTCCGGCAAGCCGAGGTCGAGCACCAGCAAATCCGGTTTGTTCAGCGCGGCCTGAGCCAAACCTTCGCTGCCGGTGCCGGCCTCCAGTACTTTATAGCCCTGAGAAGCCAGGCTGATGCGCAGAAACTTGCGAATCTGTGGTTCGTCGTCGATGACCAAAATGGTCGCGGTCTGGCTCATGGTTTCTGATCAAGATAAAGAAGTGACGCTAGAGTAGCGCATGGAATGTCAGGCTTCACTTTCAAGTCCGGGCTGCTCCTGCAACGGTAAATGGATCGTGATGCAGGTGCCACGACCTTCGATACCGTCAGCCACACTGATACGCCCGCCATGGGCGCCGACCATGCCCTGACAGATCGCCAGACCGAGCCCCGTGCCCTGCCCTCCCCGATCACCGCGAGCAGCGGTGTAGAACATGTCGAAAATCTTTGCGCGCTCGGCTTCCGGAATGCCCGGCCCTTCGTCGCTCACCGCAAAGAACAGCTCGCTATCGGTCGAACCGGCGCACAGTTGCAAACGCCCCTGAGCCGGAGAAAAACGTGCAGCGTTTTCCAGTACGTTAACCAGCGCTTGCTCGATCAACGCGGCATGCACGTAGAGCAACGGTAATTCGCTCGGCACATCGATGCTGACTTGTAATGGTGCCAGTACCGCTCGCAGCCGATTCAGCGCGCTGCCGACGATATCAGCCGGCGACACCCAATCGCGCGCCAGCTTCAGCGCGCCATGCCCAAGACGGGTCATGTCCAGCAGGTTCTGGATATAACGATCCAGTCGCTCGGCTTCATCGCGGGTACCTTCGAGCAACTCCCGACGGTCCTCCAATGGAATCGCCTCGCCCAAGGCCAGCAAGCTGTCGATGCTGCCACGCATGGAGGTCAGCGGGGTACGCAAGTCGTGGGACACCGACGCCAGCAAAGCGCTGCGCAGTTGCTCGGTTTCACCATGCAGACGTGCTGCCTCCAGATCCTCGGCCAATTGCGCCCGGGCCAGGGCTTGAGCCAATGGCTGACTCAGCGCAGTCAACAAACGCCGCCGCTGACCGCTGAGTGGCTGGCCGTCTTTGGTGCACACCCCGAGTAACCCCAGCGGCCCCTCTTCCATCGACAATGGCCACCACCACCAATGCCCGAATGGCAGGGTCCCGGTGCCCATGCCCGCGGGTTGATCGTGTTGCCAGGCCCAGTCGGCGGCAGCGCGCTCGGCCTCGGAAAACTGCAGCGGGCCGCCGGTTTCGACCTTCCAGCCGCCGGGGGCCAGGCTATCGCGGTTGAGCAGGCACAATTGCAGCTCGTTCCAGCCGTTCAGATGCTGCGCGCCAGCGCTGACTACCGCCTGGCGATCAGTCGCGGCGGTGAGTTTGCGCGACAGGTCGAGCAATTCGCTGGTCTCCTCCTGGGTGTCGCGCAGAGCCTGTAACTGTCGCCGTTGACGCGCGGCGAGGTTACCGGTCAACGCCGCCATCAACAGGAAGAACAGCAGCGTCAGCACATCTTCTTCGCGCTGAATGGCAAAGGAGAAGTTCGGTGGAATGAACAGGAAGTCGTAAGTCAAAAACGACAGCGCCGCGCAGGCCAGGGCCGGGCCGAGGCTGCTGCGCACCGCCACCAGCAGCACGGCAGCGAGGAACACCAGCGAGATGTTCGGCAGCGGCAACACACTGGCCACCGCCCAGGCCAAGGCAGTGGCCAGCACCGTCGCCAACACCGCCAGCGCATAGTCGAACCAGACCAACGAATGTGGCGCGCGCATACGCGGTGCTGGCCGGTCTATGTCACCGTCGAGGACGTTGATTTCCAGCCCTCGCGCATCGCGCAACAAGCGCGAGGCCAGCCCTCCGCCGAACAGCCGACGACGCAAACGCTGCCTTGACTGACCGACCAGCACCAGACTGGCACGGCGCTCGGCGGCGTGTTGAATCAGGGTTTTCGCGACCTCGCCGGCACGCAACAACACCACTTCACCGCCCAGACGTTCGGCCAGTTGTTGGGCGCTTTGCAGGCGTAAACGTGACTGCTCGTCGCGCACACCGCCGTTATCCACATGCACCAGACTCCATGGCAAATGCCGCCGCTGGGCAACCCGACTGGCGTGGCGCACCAGACGTTCGGCCTGCGCGTCACCGTCGACACCCACCAACAGTCGCCCGCGTACCGCCGGTGCTGCCTGGCCCAACTGCCGATAGCCTTGCGCCAAGTCATTATCGACCTGGGCCGCAGCGGTTTGCATCGCCAACTCGCGCAATGCGGTGAGGTTGGTCTGGGTGAAAAACGCGTCGATGGCCGCCCGCGCCTGCTCGGGCACATAAACCTTGCCGTCGCGCAGACGCTCCAGCAGCTCCCGGGGCGGCAGGTCGATCAGCAACAGTTCGTAGGCTTCCTGCAACACCCAGTCGGGCAACGTCTCCCGGACCTGCACCCCGGTGATTCCGCGCACCTGATCGTTAAGGCTTTCCAGATGCTGGACGTTGACCGTAGTGAACACGTCAATGCCGGCCGCCAGCAGTTCCTGAATGTCCTGCCAGCGCTTGGCATGACGACTGCCGGGAGCATTGGTATGGGCCAGTTCATCGACCAGTACAAGCTTTGCTTTGGCTTTCAGCAGGCCGTCGAGGTCCATCTCTTCAAGCACCACGCCGCGGTATTCGGAACGAACCAACGGCTGCTGCGGCAAACCGCCGAGCAGCGCTTCGGTTTCCGCGCGGCCATGGGTTTCCACCACGCCGGCGAGAACTTTGACGCCCTGACGCAGTTGTGTGTGGGCCGCTTGAAGCATGGCGTAAGTCTTGCCAACGCCGGGGGCGGCGCCGAGGAAAACCTTGAGCCGGCCACGACCGTCGCTTGGTAAATCTGCTAACAGCGCGTCGGCACGGCCGGAATCACTCATGGGCTATCTCTTTTGGCAGGTATTGATCGTTCACTCCGCGTGGGAATGAATCATTGGACGCTCTGCGTCCGCTTCTGGGACGCTCTGCGTCCCTGGCTGCATTCCCACGCAGAGCATGGGAACGATCATCGTCTACAACTTTTCCAGCGCTGTATTCAAGGCCAGCACATTCACCACCGGCGGCCCCACCAGGGGCTGTTCGACATGCGTATCCACCAATTGCTGCAGGGTCGAAACCGGCAGGTTGCGTGCGGCCGCAACCCGCGCCAGTTGATAGACAATCGCTGCCGGTGGCAAGTGTGGATCAAGGCCGCTACCGGAGGTGGTGAGCAATGCCAGCGGTACGGCCCCCTGCCCCGGTACGAACAGTTTGTTGGCATCGTCAATAACACGAGTGGCCAGCGCCGGGTTGCTCGGCGACAGGTTGCTGGCGCTGCTTGACACCGTGGCGAAAGCACCCGCCGAAGGCCGCGGATGGAACCAGGCATCGCCGGTGAAATCCTGGGCGATCAGCGCCGAGCCACGAACCTTGCCGTCGGCATCGCGCACCAGGCTGCCATTGGCCTGAGCCGGGAACGCCACCTGCGCTACACCGGTCACCACCAGCGGATAGGCCACACCGGTAATCAGGGTCATCAGAACAATCAGGCTCAAGGCCGGACGTAACATAGTGGACATCATCGAATCCTCAAATTGGAAATACATAGCCCTGTGGCAAGGGAGCTTGCCCCAAGCCACAAGAACTCGCGCCTCAGGGAGCGTTAAACCAGATGCAACGCCGTCAGCAGCATGTCGATCAATTTGATGCCCACGAACGGCACCACGATGCCGCCGACGCCGTAGATCAGCAGATTGCGTCGCAACAACGCCGCTGCGCTCGCCGCCTGCACTCGTACGCCGCGCAGAGCCAGCGGGATCAGCACCACGATGATCAAGGCATTGAAGACGATCGCCGAAAGGATCGCGCTCTGCGGGCTGCTCAGGTGCATCACGTTGAGCACGCCCAGCTGTGGATAAATCGAGGCGAACAGTGCCGGCAGGATGGCGAAGTACTTGGCCACGTCGTTGGCGATGGAAAAAGTGGTTAGCGCACCACGGGTCACCAGCAACTCTTTGCCGATCTGCACCACATCCAGCAGCTTGGTCGGATCGCTGTCGAGGTCGACCATGTTCGCGGCTTCACGCGCAGCCTGGGTCCCATCGTTCATCGCCATACCGACATCAGCCTGGGCCAGCGCCGGAGCGTCGTTGGCACCGTCGCCACACATCGCCACCAGACGACCGTCATTCTGTTCATGACGAATACGCGCCAGCTTTTTCTCCGGTGTGGCTTCAGCCAGCACGTCATCGACACCTGCTTCAGCGGCAATGGCGGCGGCGGTCAGCGGGTTGTCACCGGTCACCATCACGGTGCGGATACCCAACTTGCGCAGTTCGGCGAAGCGCTCGCGAATGCCGGGTTTGACCACGTCCTTGAGGTGGATCGCACCGATCAATTTGCCCTCGGCGCACACCAGCAACGGTGTACCGCCGCTCTGGGCAATCTTGTCGATTTCCCGCGACAGTACGGACTGCAGATCGCGACGTTGCAAACCGACGAAGTTCAGCAGCGAATCCACTGCGCCCTTGCGGTAAACGCGGCCCTGGTAGTCAACACCGGACAACCGGGTCTCAGCACTGAATGGCACCGCGGTCAGCACATTGGTGGCGGGTTCAGGCTGTGGATAATGTCCGCGCAAGTATTCGACGATGGACTTGCCTTCCGCCGTGTCGTCAGCGAGCGAGGCGAGCAACGCGCCTTCGGCCAGCTCTTTGGCGCTGACGCCTGGAGCGGGGTAAATCGCCGTGCAGCGACGGTTGCCGAACGTGATGGTGCCGGTCTTGTCCAGCAACAACACATGCACATCACCCGCAGCTTCCACCGCACGACCGGATTTGGCGATCACGTTGAGGCGCACCAAACGGTCCATCCCGGCGATACCGATGGCCGACAGCAGGCCACCGATGGTGGTCGGAATCAGGGTCACCAACAACGCCACCAGGAACACCAGCGGCAGGCTGCCGTTGGCGAAGTGAGCGAACGGCTGCAAAGTCACGACCACCAGCAGGAAGATCAGAGTCAGACCGATCAGCAGGATATCCAGCGCCACTTCATTCGGGGTTTTCTGACGTTTGGCGCCTTCCACCAGGGCAATCATGCGATCGAGTGTCGACTCACCGGGGTTGGCGGTGATGCGCACCAGCAACCAGTCGGACACCAGCCGGGTATTGCCGGTGACGGCCGAGCGGTCGCCACCGGACTCGCGGATCACCGGCGCGGATTCACCGGTAATCGCCGCCTCATTGACTGCCGCGATGCCTTCGATCACCTCGCCGTCACCCGGGATCATTTCCCCGACTTCGACGCGGACGATATCGCCTTTGCGCAGGCTGGTAGCGGGCACCACCTGAAAGCTCCCATCGGATTTTTTGCGCCGGGCGCTCAAGCCTTCGCTGCCAGCCTTGAGGCTATCGGCACGGGCCTTGCCACGGCCTTCGGCCAGGGCTTCAGCGAAGTTGGCGAACAACACGGTAAACCACAGCCACAAGGCGATTTGCGCCGCGACGTAAGTCGGCACTGCGGTATCGGGCACGAAGCACAGCACGGTCGTGAGGATCGCCGTCAGCTCCACCACCAGCATCACCGGCGCGCGCTGTAATTGCCGAGGATCGAGTTTGACGAAAGCTTGCACCAGCGCCGGACGCCACAGGGCCGAGATCGCGGTTTTCGGTTGCTCCGGCGCTTTAACGGCAGCGGCTTTTTTCGGTGCAGCTTTGTTTGATACAGGAACGGGCATATTCATTATCAAATCCCTCAGCTCTAGAGCCCAAAAGCAGCCATGCTCAGATGTTCAGCGATAGGACCCAGCGCCAGGGTCGGCAGGAACGTCAGGCCGCCTACCAGCAAAATGGTCACAGTCAATAAGGTCACGAACAGCGGGCCATGGGTCGGGAAGCTGTTCTGGCCAATGGGCGCGGTTTTCTTCATCGCCAGGCTGCCGGCCAACGCCAGTACCGGGAGGATGTAACCGAAGCGGCCGATCAACATGCCAAGACCGAGCATCAGGTTATGGAACGCGGTGTTGGCACTGAAGCCGCCGAACGCAGAGCCGTTGTTGGCGCTGGCCGAGGTGTAGGCGTACAGCAACTGGCTGAAACCGTGGGGGCCTGGGTTACTCACCGCTGCCACCGGACCCGGCAGACTCGCCGCGATCGCACCGAGCACCAGAACGCCGACCGGCATCACCAGCAAGGTCACCACCAGCAACTGGACTTCCCTGGCCTGGAGTTTCTTGCCGAGGTATTCCGGGGTGCGGCCAATCATCAAGCCGGCGAGGAACACCGCAATCAATACGTTGAGCAACATGCCGTAAAGGCCGGCACCGACGCCGCCGAAGATCACTTCGCCGACCATCATGTTGACCAGCGCGACCATGCCGGTCAGCGGGTTGAGGCTGTCATGCATCGCATTGACTGAACCGTTGGACGCCGCTGTGGTGGTCACCGACCAGAGCACCGTGGCGGTAGTACCAAAACGCGATTCCTTGCCTTCCAGTGGCGCGGTCTGTTCGACCGTGACGTTGTCCAGGGTTGGGTTCGGCTGGTACTCGGCCCACAGCGAGGTAGCGCCGCCGATCAGGAACAGCGCCAGCATGCAGGCGATGATCGCCCGACTCTGACGCAGGTCTTTCACGTAATGGCCAAAGGTAAACACCAGGGCAACCGGGATCAGGATGATCGACGAGACTTCGAACAGGTTGCTCCAGGCCGTCGGGTTCTCGAACGGATGGGCCGAGTTGACGCCGAAGAAGCCACCACCGTTGGTGCCCAGTTGTTTGATCGCAATCTGGCTGGCCGCAGGCCCCAGAGGAATCACTTGATCCACGCCCTGCATCGTCAGCGCGTTCACGTAATGGGCGAAGGTTTGCGGTACGCCTTGCCAGACCAGAAACAGCGCCAGTAGCAAGCACAACGGCAACAAGCCGTAGAGCGTGGCACGGGTCATGTCTACCCAGAAGTTACCCAGGGTTTGCGCCGATTTGCGACCGATGCCGCGACACAAGGCAACCAGCACGGCGAGGCCGGTGGCGGCGCTGACAAAGTTTTGCACGGTCAGTCCAACCATCTGGCTGAGGTAGCTCAGGGAGGCTTCACCGCTGTAGGACTGCCAGTTGGTATTAGTCATGAAACTGATGGCGGTGTTGAACGCCAGCGTCCACTCCTGACCCGGCAGGTTTTGCGGGTTGAGCGGCAAGTAGTCCTGAAACAGCAGGATCGCGAACAACAGCAAAAAGCCCGCGAGGTTGAAGGCGAGCAAGGCCAGGGTGTATTTCTGCCAGCTCTGCTCGGTCTGCGGGTCGACCCCGGCAATGCGATAACAACCGCGCTCCACCGGCCCAAGAACCGGCGTCAACCAGGTGCGCTGGCCTTCCATCACCTTGTAGTAGAACCGTCCCAGAAAGGGTGCCGGTATCAGCACCAGAGCGAAGAAGGCAAGGATCAGCCAATAGTCATAACTGTGCATAGCCGCTCCTAGTTCCGATCGGCGCGCAACAGCGCAACCAGTAGATAAATGAACAGCCCCACTGCCAGCAGCAGTGACACTCCGTCCAGAACGCTCATGGGATTTCTCCGTCGTACGGCGATTGCCGCGTGTGGAGCCATTGTCCGCAGGGAGGCTGTAAAGGAACGAGATCGAGGGGTGAGGCGCGGCATAAAAAAAGTGTAAAAAGTGGGGGTACTGCGGTGCCTGATCGTTCCCACGCTCTGCGTGGGAACGCATCCCGTGACGCTCCGCGTCACATCCAGAACGGACGCAGAGCGTCCATGGCAGCATTCCCACGCGGAGCATGGGAACGATCAAATAACACAGGTCTAGTGTGGAAGCGGACTTGCTCGCGATAGCGTCAGAACTTCCACCACCGCACTCAAGTAGCGCACAAACAGCGGGCATCCAGCCGCGAACATCCTCGATACGACAGTTTTCCGTCCATTACGACGTGCTTTCTCGATATGGCATGCCCGCTGCACACCTCCTCCCCCGAGCACTTCAAACCGTTCGGGGAGCAACGCATGAACACACAACTCAAGCCCACCTTGGGCACGCTGCATTTATGGGGTATCGCGGTCGGTCTGGTGATTTCCGGTGAATACTTTGGCTGGAGTTACGGTTGGGGCGTGGCCGGGACGCTGGGCTTTTTGGTGACGTCGTTGATGGTCGCGACGATGTACACCTGCTTCATCTTCAGCTTCACCGAACTGACGACCGCTATCCCTCATGCGGGCGGGCCATTCGCCTACAGCCGTCGAGCATTCGGTGAAAAAGGCGGGCTGATTGCCGGGCTGGCGACGCTGATCGAATTCGTCTTCGCTCCGCCGGCGATTGCCCTGGCCATCGGCGCCTATCTGAATGTGCAATTTCCCGCCCTCGACCCGAAACACGCAGCGGTCGGCGCCTACATCGTGTTCATGGGGCTGAACATCCTCGGGGTCAAACTGGCCGCGACGTTCGAACTGGTGGTCTGCGTGCTGGCCGTCGTCGAACTGCTGGTATTCATGGGCGTGGTGGCGCCGGCTTTCAGCTTCAGCAACTTTGCCCTCAACGGCTGGGCCGGTACCGATACCTTCGGCGCGCCGGCGATTGCCGGGATGTTTGCGGCGATTCCGTTTGCCATCTGGTTCTTCCTCGCCATCGAAGGCGCGGCCATGGCCGCCGAAGAAGCCAAGGATCCGAAACGCACCATTCCCAAAGCCTACATCAGCGGCATCCTGACCCTGGTGTTGCTGGCCATGGGCGTGATGTTCTTCGCTGGCGGCGTGGGCGATTGGCGCACCCTGTCGAACATCAACGATCCGCTGCCACAAGCGATGAAAGCAGTGGTTGGCGAAAGCTCTGGCTGGCTGCACATGTTGGTATGGATTGGCCTGTTCGGCCTGGTGGCAAGTTTCCACGGGATCATCCTCGGCTACTCGCGGCAGTTCTTCGCCCTGGCCCGCGCCGGTTATCTCCCTGCATCGTTGGCCAAACTGTCGCGTTTCCAGACCCCGCACCGGGCGATCATTGCCGGCGGGCTGATCGGCATCGCGGCGATTTACAGCGATGGCCTGATCAACCTGGGCGGCATGACCCTCACCGCGGCGATGATCACCATCGCGGTGTTCGGCGCCATCGTGATGTACATCATGAGCATGCTCAGCCTGTTCAAACTGCGCAAAACCGAGCCGCTGCTGGAGCGCACTTTCCGCGCGCCGGGCTATCCGCTGGTGCCAGCCATCGCGCTGTTTCTGGCGGTGGTGTGTCTGGTGGCGATGGCCTGGTTCAATACGTTGATCGGGATGATCTTTCTGGGTTTCATGGCGGTCGGTTTTGGGTACTTCCAGATGACCGCACAACTGCGCGCCGATGCCCCCGCCGATGCAATGCTGACCGGGCTGTAAACACTGAGGAAGCGCTATCCAGACGGATCAGGCCTACAATGGAACTACTCAAAGGTGGTATATGCATGACCGTTGCGCGAAATCCTTCGCCCGATGGCCTGCCCTTAAGGAGAGCCCTATGCCTTGGTATGCCTGGTTGATTCTGGTTCTTGCTATCGGCTCGATTGTCGGCGGATTAATGATACTGCGCGACACCGCAAACAAGGTGGAGCTGACCGAAGAGCAACGTAAACGCGTGGCTGAACGCAACGCGGAAGCGGACGCCAAGGATGCGCGGGATCGTTGACTAAAAACCCCCGCCATTGAGAACCAATGACGGGGGTTTTCTTATCTATCGCCATGCACAGAACTGTGGCGAGGGAGCCCCCTCGCCACAAATAGCGCCTGACTTCAAATCCCGGCAAGGGCTCCAGCGCTTCTATTTTTCCCATTCAGCCTTGGCAATGTGCAATCCGTGCATCCCCTTGTAGGCCGCGCGCTCAGGCTGGCTCCAGCCTTCGAGCAATGAATCTTCAAGCCGATAGATCTCCACCCCCAATGGACGACAGACGCTCAGCGGATCCTGCGCATCCGGCCCCCACATCGCGAGCGACAAATCACCTCCCGGGCACGTGGACAAGGCACAGAGCAAATCGATTTCGGCAAAGAACTCCAGATAGTCGCCCTTCTGTGCCGGGCAGGCCTTCATGAAGTACATGTCGTCGTGGTTGAGACCGGTGCACTGGAAGATATTCAGCACATCGTGTACGTCAAACTCGGTCAGGCCATGGGGCAATACAGCGCGGGTCAGGTTCGAATGGCAGTGATGGTGGAAATCTTCACCGGTGAGCATTTTGTTTACATAAGGATCGCAGCGGGTGCCCAGCAAATCGTGCAGTCGACCACCATGTTCATCGATACCGTAACTCGCCAGGCTGTCATCGGTGATGGTCACCAAAGGCCGCAAAAACGGCAGGTTCGACCAGAGCCGGTCATGGGTGCTGACATGCGCGCCCTGCAATTGACGGGTACGTGCAGCCCACAAACGTTCGCGCGGATCATTGGCATTCCAGACATTGAAATCCCCCACTTGCGGGCCGACCGGGGTGGTCACGCGAAAGACATGCCCGGCCGGGACCTTCCACGCACGACCCGTGCGGATCGGGACTTCGAACTGGTCGATCAGCGTGCGACCGTCCCTGGTGTCACGGATCCGCTCATAAAAGGCCTTGTCCACCTGCAGGGCCGAGCCTTTGCTGACCTGGTAAGCCGCGGGATAGTCTTTGTACATAGTGAACATCCTCGATCAGGGGTGGGAAGTGTGGCTGAGCATGTCGAGTAACTGCTGCTCGGAGTCGTCGAGGTAAAGACTCATCGCCTCCTGAGCTGCAGGTTTTTTGCCCTCGGCAAGCAAATCGTGAATCTGTCGATCGCGCGCAAGCCAAGGTGTTTGAAAGAGCTCCTCGTCGGGTGCAGCACAAAACACCAAGCGCATCTGGGCGACGATGTTCGTGAAGAACTCATCGAACAAGGGGCTGCACATCAGCCCAACAATATGCTGGTGAAAACACAGGCTGTGGGTGCCGACGGCTTGCCAGTCCTCGCGCTCGCGGGCAAGTTCCGTGGCTTCGATGGCCTCGAGCATGCGATCGGACTGATACTCGCGCAGTGGCTTGCTGGTGGCGATGGCCTGCAACTCCAGAGTGCGCCGGACCTGAAACAGATCGCGCACTTCATCGACGCCGAGGCGCCGCACCACCACACCCTTGTTGCGCACATAGCGGGTCAGCCCTTCCTGCCCCAAGCGATGCAGTGCTTCGCGAATAGTGTTACGCGAAGCGTTGTAGGCTGTCACCAGATCGCTTTCGATCAAGGCCATGCCCGGTAACAATCGGCCACCGATTATGTCGGTCCGTATCTCCAATGTGATGTGATCGGCCAGGGAAAGTCCGCTGCTCATGGTCATCGTCCCTCATGATTGTTCAACAATCGTCAGATAACGAATAACCACTATTCGTGCCAATTCTGCGAATGACGAAAGCTTACGCCTGCCATCGCTTGAACAACACGCTGGCATTGACCCCGCCAAAGCCGAAGCCATTGGACAACGCATACTCGATTGCCAGCGACCGTGCCTGACCATGGACGATGTCCAGCCCTTGCGCCGCTGCATCCGGGTTCTCGAAGTTGAGGGTGGCCGGAACGATTTGATCGCGAATAGCCAGAATCGTGAAGATCGCCTCAATTCCGCCCGCAGCGCCCAAAAGATGCCCGGTGGCGGATTTGGTCGATGTCACCGCAACCTCTTCGTGTGTACCGAATAACGACTTGATCGCGGCGATCTCGCCCAGGTCACCCACCGGCGTAGAGGTCGCGTGAGCATTCAGATGCTGCACCTGCGCCGCGCTGATTCCGGCCTGCGCCAATGCCAGCGCCATGGAACGCCGCGCACCGCTGCCATCTTCCGGGCCGGCGGTCAGGTGATAGGCATCGGCGCTGGTGCCATAGCCCACCAGTTCCGCCAACGGTCGAGCGCCTCGGGCCAGAGCATGCTCCAGCGCCTCAATCACCAGAATCCCCGCACCCTCCCCCATGACAAAACCATCGCGCCCACTGTCGAACGGTCGCGAAGCGCGCTCGGGAGTATCGTTATAGCCACTGGACAATGCCCTGGCCGCCGCAAAACCGGCAAGACTGACACGATCAATTGCAGCTTCCGCGCCGCCGCACACCGCAATATCGGCTTCGCCGCTACGAATCAATCGCGCGGCATCACCAATGGCTTGTACGCCTGCGGCGCAGGCGGTTACCGGCGCCCCCAGCGGCCCCTTGAAACCGTGCTGGATCGATACATGACCCGCCGCAAGGTTGACCAGAAACGATGGAATCGTGAACGGCGACAAACGCCGCGGGCCGCGACTATCAGTCGTTCTCACCGCATCGGCAATGGCACCAAAACCACCGACGCCGGATCCGATGATCGTCGCCGTGCGCTCTTGGGTCCGAGAGTCAGTGGCGGTCCAGTTCGCCTGCTCCAATGCCTCTTTCGCTGCCGCTATGGCGAACATGATGAAGCGATCCATTTTCTTCTGCTCTTTGGGCGGCGTCGTCCGATCAGGATCAAAGCCCGCTTCAGCATCCTCTGCCAGAGTTGGCACCACGCCGCCAACCTTGGCCGCCAGATCAGCCACCATCTCCTCCGGTAGCCGCCGCAACCCCGAACGACCGGCCAGCAAACGCTCCCAGACTTGCTCGACACCGCAACCCAGCGGAGAAACCAGGCCCATGCCTGTCACGACAACTCGACGACCGTTCATACGCTAAACACCTCAAATCGTGTCATGGACCAAGCCCCTCACTTGTAGCGAGCCGCCGCGCTGCTCTTCGACAAATTCGGCCCCAACCCATGGCGCGCCGCAACAAAGGCGTGCCAATCCGCCGCATCCGGCAGCGAAGGAATCGTAATCAACTCCCCTTGATCAAAGCCGGCCAATGCCGCGTCGACCATTTCCCCTGCGTCCATCACCATTTCCGGGGGGATCGCGCTGGCATCGATACCTGAACGCTCCCAGATTTCCGTATGCGTTGCCCCCGGCAACACGGCCTGCACCCGCACGCCCAACCCACTTAACTCGGCGTTCAGGGATTGGGTCAAACTCAAGACGTAAGCTTTGGTCGCGCTATAGGTTGCATTGAAGCGCTCCGGAATCAACGCCACCACCGACGCCAGATTGATAATCGAACCGCGCCCGACAGACGAAAAATTCTGCGCAGCGGCAGAAGCCAAACGCGTGACAGCCACCACATTGAGCTGAATCATCCGCTCCATCTGATCCATATCTGCACTGGCCAGCGCCCCATCGGCAGCGACACCGGCATTGTTCAACAACAGACTGATACTTGGGTCGCTGCGCAAGCGCTGTTCGACATCCAGCAGATCCGCCTTGAGCGTCAAATCCGCTTTCAACACTTCAACCTGCACACTGTACTCGTCACGCAACCTGATCGCGGCCGCCTCCAGTCGCCGTTCATCGCGAGCGACCAACAACAAGTCATAACCACGCGCCGCCAGCCGCTCAGCGTAAATCGCACCGATTCCGGACGATGCGCCGGTGATGAGGGCTGTACCTTGGGATTGGACCGGGTTCATAGCTGCACTCCTGGGAGAAGCTGTGGGGGATCTGAGTGCCTTGGCAGTCAAGGCACCTCAGGGGGATGTGCGTTTATTATAGTCATAATACAAACAAAATATGATAGTAGTAATTTTTTTTGAATCTGACAAAAGGCGAAATGACTCGCCTCATTGGATTGCTCATACATCAGAAGACAAAAAAGGCCAGTCAATGACCGGCCTCGAGCACTAACGCATGGGCTTCAATTGACCTCAAGCTTGTCGCGATTCTTGTCCAGAATCGCCTTGCCGATCCCCTTGACCTCCAGCAACTCATCCACCGACGCGAAAGGCCCGTTACTCTCACGGTAAGCAACAATCGCCTTGGCCTTGGCCTCACCAATCCCCGAGAGCTCGCGCTGCAAGGTAGACGCATCGGCCCCGTTGAGATTGACCTTTGAGGTGGTTTGCCCAGCTGGTGCTACTTGCGCAGCGACAGGCGCAGTGGCCTCCTGTTTGGCAGGCGCAGCGTTGACAGCAAGAGAGGCGCTGGTCAGCAGAGCAAAGACCAGGGACGAGAAGTAGGCTGTACGCATAAGTGACACTCCATGACATCGATAAGGGAGAAGCAGCTTTTCCGAAGCTGCATCTCTAAATTAGGTCATATCATGTACATGTCAAAAATGGCTGCGTTACAGCATATGTAACGATTCACACTTTAACCAGGCTAAGCCAAGAATCACAACCAGACCGAAAAATGTAGCTGTGAGCAAACCAAATATCCACTTCGTCGCCGAAGTAGCAACTCGTTTATATTCATGGTAATACAATGTATTTGACCAAGGTTCCTGGAGCTAAAAATCTGACTACAGAGGAAGACTTCCGGAAAAAGCGGCTGAAAATCCCGCCTATTACATAGGTAGGGCCAATCCCTTAAAATCCAGCTAATCGATAACTATGGGACTTAGCACTAACAGCGGTATAGGCGAGACTTCCAGATACTCCGCACTAACACATGATTCAATGCGCTACAGGTTGCGATTTCCTGGGCTATGACGAAAAAACCTCGACAAGTATTGCTGCCAGACCCGAAGAATACGAGACTTCTGTTGGCTCATGACCGCAACAACTTTTGGTCGTAGAACATCTATTTCTCCAAGTTCCTTCTGAAACCATCGGTCGTCCAACCCGTACTCGTTGACCATGACAGCATAATGAGCCGGGCTATTAAGTAGTTTATTTAACTTCAGCAGCCCTATCATTTGATAAGGCTTCCCAAGCCACTGATTATAGCTCAGAAACAACATAGCCTTTTCGATATCCAAATGGAGTTCACTCGGAATATCCTTGCGCTTGAGCAAATCTCCAAAGCCCTCAGATATCTGCTCAGCTGTCACATCGTCGAAAAAACTATCGGCAATCAGGTAGTGCTCATTGATTGTACGAATTGAATTCGTCACCGTCTGGCTACTGGCGTTCTCACCCGGCAAGAGCCTGAAATTAATGAGCTCGCGTTCAAATATATGTATCGGATAGTGCTTGACCAACCGCACCCACATATCCAGATCTGGAAGTTGCCGTAGACGGTTACTATACATACCAAGATGATCATAGCAGGACTTGCGAATCAACATCGTTGGGTGGCAAATGCAATTGCCCAATTCAAAAAAGTGCCTCAGCCAAGCACCTTGCGAGCGATTATCCCGATCGAACGCACCGCCAAAAGAGATGGAGGCCTTATCCATCGCTTGACCGTTTTTGTCTACAAATCGAGCCCGCCCGAAACAGGCCCCGATTTCAGGATTATCCCGCATGAACTGCACTTGGTAAGCGAGTTTGTCACCGTCAATCCAAGAGTCATCAGAGTTAATCAGCGCGATAAATTCGCCTGATGCTCGTTCGATCAGTTCATTGGTAACGACACAGGCTCCCCGATTGACTTCATTAGGAAAGAACTTGATTCTTTCGTCATGAATAGAGGCAACAACGTCCCGCGTGTTATCAGACGACCCGTCATCGGAAATCAAAAACTCAAAATCCACGTCGACCTGACTAAGTACACTCTCAATTGCCTGAGCGACAAAATTTGCGTGATTATAGGTAGCCATAATCACAGAAACTGTTGGCGACGTCATACCGAGCGGCTCCGCTTCACAATTTTAACCAAAATATTTTTTAGTGCTACCGGAACAATTGCGCGAATGAAAACCAGAACGATAGGGGGCATATAATTCAACAGCGAAGGGATGACCCTCAAAACTGGCTGGCTTACCGTTTCGGCGACGTTTCCGATTTGCGAAGCCGTGATCACATGCCGCAGACGGGCAGAAAGGTGCTCAAAATCATCATGGAACACATGATCGGTGAGCGCATCATACGCAGGAATTATGTCTAACTGGAACTTCAGCTTTTCGATATGCGGTGTCTGAGTCCAGACGCCCGCAGTATGAAGCCGATAGACTGACATAGGCTCCTGAAGGAACCCAATCAAACTGCTTCGGGCGAGGCAGATATTTGTAATCCAGTCATAAGACTTAATCTCAAACATTGCCTTTGGCAACCTGGCCAATGCCGATCGTCGATACATGCACGTCGAGAAATTACCCACCAGATTGTCGGCAATCAACTCGCGAGCTGAAACCAGCCTGTATCCCTGCCCGGCAGCAACCCTAGGCGTCAGCTGAGCACGATCCTCCTCATAGACAAAATAATTAACGGAGCATAGGTCACTTTCCCAATGCTCCCTCAAAAAATCGGCCTGACGCTTGAGTTTCCACGGACTGGTCCAATAGTCGTCGCCCTCTAGAACGGCTACATACTCTCCAGAGCAGGCCTCATAACCTCTTTGGTAGTTCTTTGTTATGCCTAAATTGACGCTATTGTCCAGATATTTGAAGATAAACCTGTCGTCCACCCCATCAAACTCTTTGATGATCGAGAGAGTATCATCGCTGGAACCGTCATCAGCCACTACCAGCTCGATAGGCCCATCAATTATCTGACCAAACAGACCATTCATCGCCTGCCGAATGTGCTTTTGATGGTTATAGGTAACCAGCAGAATAGATACATCAACCGTTTCTTTGATCACTGACTTATTCCTCTGCGGGGGGAGAGATTGTGGGGAGCAAAAATCTCCGCATTCCCATCAACTATCATCAAACTTTTACTGAACGCCGTCATTTTCTCAATGGTTCTCTAGTGAGAGGGCGCGCAGGATTACCGACCACCGTCACGCCTGCGGGCACGTCTTTGATCACCACAGCGCCCATTCCAACAATAGCGCCGCGACCAATAGTGAGAGGCTTCCCTGATGCACCCTGAATGATGCACGCACCAGCACCAATATAGGCGTGATCCTCAATGACAACGTTACCGTTGCACCTGACCCCTGGAGCAAAAGTTACGAAGTCGCCGATAACACAATCATGCGCAATGTTAGAGTAGTTATTAGCGTGAAAGTATTTCCCGATTTTCACATTCGAAGTAACGGTGACAAACGGCGAAAGCATTACACCGCAGCCGATTTCATTTGAATCAAGAATGACAACGTTATCGGCGATAATTGCGAATGGCTTGGCACCTGTACGCTCGCACATTTCCGCGATACGGGCTCTGACTTGTGATGCGCCAATGGCTATATTGAAAAAAATATCGCCTTCCAGGTTTAAAAAAACATCAAGAGAAAGTACCGAATAATTATTAACCTTGTCAGTTGCAACGTCGCCTTCTACTACAAAAAAAAGCTCCGCCCGACCACTAGACAGTTCAGCGGCTAACGCAGCATTCGCTAAAGGCATCACCTCTCGGCCGTGACCGCCAGCTCCAATGATACCGTAATACTTTTTCATGACCGTTACCGCTCTAAGTAATATGGACTATTATTTAGTATCTGATCGAACGCTTAATATACCGACAGATCATATCAATCTCTTCACGCGAGAGGGTATGATAAAGTGGCAAGCACAGAATACGACGCGATATATCTTCCGAAACGGGAGAGCGTTGATCATGCACATAAGGAAGTTCAGATAGCGAAGGATAAAAATATCGCCGCGGGTACACATTATTTAAATTAAGTGCCTCCATAACCCTCAGAAGCATGGCTTCGCTTTCAAAGACCACCGGAAAATAAGAATTATTGTAGGTTGTATCGTCTGCAATTTTCTGAAAGCGTACAGGCAAACCCGAAAGCTCACGCTTATAATGATTACAAAGCTCTGCACGAACCTTCAGGATTTCTTCAACGTATTTTAAGTTGGTCAACCCCATTGCTGCGTGAACTTCGGAGTTTTTGCCGTTAATCCCCACACCGCCAAAATCGGTCAACGACGAATGACCAAAATTTCTCATCATCGCCATATTTTTCAGAATTTCAGGATTAGCTGTAACTACTGCACCACCTTCAATTGTATGAAAAAGCTTTGTCGCATGAAAACTGCAGGTTGCAATATCCCCGTATGACAAAAGCGAACGGTTTTTATATTGCGTACCAAAAGCGTGGGCCGCATCATAGATAACGCGCAGATTGTGCTTCTTTGCAATCAGCTCGATAGCTTCGACATCACAAGGATTACCAAACACATGAGTTGCCAGAATCCCGGTTGTTTCCGAAGTGATGGCTTGCTCGATTTTTTGCGGATCGATATTCAAAGTATCGGAACAAATATCCACCATAACTGGCTTGCAATGTTCCCAGACGATACTAGAAGTAGTAGCAACATAGCTGAATGGGGTGGTTATTATCTCACCGCGCAGATCGAGAGCTCGTATTGCAATTTGAAGCGCAATAGTGCCATTACTAAGAAACAATAAATGTTCAACATCAAGTTTTTCCTTGAGCTTCAGCTCGAGTTCGTTTACCAACGGTCCATTATTGGTAAACCATTCACGATCCCAAACCCCTTGCAGGTAAGCCTGAAATTCACCAAAGGGAGGTACAAACGGCTTCGTAACTGTAATATTCATGAGCGTCCCGAAAAGCAAAACTATTATTTAGTTCTATTAAATAGTGATTTGAGTTTTCCGCACCACGAGGAACGAAACACCTCCAACTCAGCCTCCGCCTCGCCAATACGAAGCTCCAGCATTTCAATTACCTGAGCCTGTTTTGAAGACTCTTCCGCCACTTTGAGTGCATGCGCTACTTGAGCCTCAATGGCCTGTGCCTGGACAAGAGCATTTTCTTCCATCTTGAGAATATGCGCCGCCTGCGTATCGATAAACTGTGCGCGAGCCAAAGACTCCTGCTCTACACGAGCGAGCTTTTGCTCTTGAACAGGAGGATTGTATGTGGAAAGCGAATTAATCCAATCCGCTTCATTTTTAGTAACCACATCAAAATCAACCTGCACTTCAGCTACATCAGATTTTCGTGCTTCAATGATCAGCTCATTGTGAAAAGGTCGAGACTCGAGGCCTCTAAACATCTGGTCAGCGCTGTCGCGGTAGGATTGAAAGGACACCGTCCTGAATCCGGCTTCAACTAGAACCTCAACCAACTCTTCCGCATCGTAAACAAATTGGTGTCCCCAAGAACGCATTCCTTCATTCAACATCATACAGCGCGTATTCGGTTGCCAGAGATCCCCCCACTCACCAATGGCCCCTGTCATATATGAGTATGTTAAAAAACGCAGATTGGGCGTCGTGATCCTTATGGCTCCGTCCGCAGAGAGCACTCTATGGCACTCTTGCAAAAACTGCACAGCTTGCGAACGTGTTATGTGTTCAATGAAGTGTTCATTGAACATATGAGTCGCAGAACCATCAGGGAAAGGCAATGGGTGTGTAAGATCCAGCAACATGTCCGCAGTTGGCGAGTCAAGATCAATATTTATCCACCCTGGGAAATTCACTGACCCACATCCAAGGTGAAGCTTATTATTAATCTGGGACATGCGTAATCTCTCGAACTTTTACTTCATTATGCCAATACGCTGCGGCGTATATTTGTGGATGGCCAGCACTCGACAGTGTAAATTTTGTAGAGATAGGAACGAAGTCTGCGACCACCACGTCCCCTATTCTCAGATCCACCGGTTCAGAAAGCATAGACGCTACCACATAGCTTCCCTCACGAAGATACGCAGTGAAGCGCCACTCTATTACGTGGACACTCCCAGCCTTGACATCCAGTAGGTGGTTGTCATGCTCGATTCCGGTATCTGAGTAAATAATATCCTGACCGTTCTTGTCGCGAATATGGTATGCCAACCCTAACCTGTGTGTGGCCTTGTTCACCTGCACGACTTGTCGGAGGATCACTTTCTGACCAAAGTTCACTGAATCTATCGCTTGGCCACTTTCATTCAACAACGCAACATTTATGAACTCTGCGACGCCGTTCTTTATCCGCTGAAAGCTGGCCATTGACTGAAAACTTTCAGCGCCATCAGTAAACTCAGCTGAGACCATCGCGGACGGCTCGACAGACTCATCTAATACTCGTTCGGCTCGCTGGCTCTCGATCAAAGCAGAGTAATACTTTTCAACTGCCGTATTTACATCGCCCAAAAACTGGCTTCGTCCGGAGTCCAACAACAGTGCACGACTACACAGTGACTTCACTGAAGCTGTATCATGACTGACGAACAGCACAGTGGAACCACCAGCAATTATCGTCTGGATCATCTTCGCACATTTCGCCTGGAAGTATGCGTCACCAACCGATAGCGCCTCGTCAACAATCAAAATATCCGGATCTACATGAATGGCAACCGAAAACGCCAAGCGGACCATCATTCCGCTCGAGTATGCTTTTACTGGCTGGCCGATAAAACTGCCTATGTCCGCAAACTCAACAATCTTATCGTAACGAGCGTCCGTTTCTTCCGTACTCAAACCCAGTACGGCCGCGTTCATATAAACATTCTCGCGCCCGGTGAACTCTGGATTGAATCCCGAACCCAATTCGAGAAGCGCGGCGATTCGACCATGGGTCTGAACGCTACCGCTGGTAGGATTCAACGTCCCGCAAATCATTTGCAGAAGAGTGGACTTACCACTTCCATTGCGCCCTATGATGCCAACGGTTTCACCTTTCTTGATCTCGAATGAAACATCATTCAGGGCCCAAAACTCTCGGTAATATTGGCGACCCGACATCAAAAACTGCTTCAATCGATCATGAGGCTGATCATAGATTTGATAGCACTTGCTGAGGTTTTCAACCTTGATAGCGATACCGGACTCAGAGGACATCAGCAAACCCCTTGCGTGTTTTCTGGAACCAGGCGAAACCCAGCCACATCACTAATGTCCCCACCAGTATATGAACTAAAATACTGAAGAAATTGGGCACCTGCCCCCAAAACAGCACATCTCTGGCTTGCTCAATCACAGGCGTCAGCGGATTCAGCATCAAGATAGGTCTATAAGCTTCAGGTAATGCACTCGCCGGGTAGAATATCGGCGACAAGAACATCAGCACCGATGTCAAGATCCCTATGAACTGCGCTATATCACGCAGGTAAACCCCCAGCGCAGCCAAGCCCCAGGACAACCCCATCATCATCAACACCAGTGGAAGTACCACCAGCGGAAGGTACAAAGCGGTGACGTGTGGCGCCCCAAAAAAAATCAGATAAGCAATCATCCATACCCCAAGACTTATCAGAGCATGAAACAGTGCCGCCCCGAGACTTACCCAAGGAAGTATTTCTAACGGATAAACCACTTTCTTGACATAATTCGCATTAGCAATAACTAACCCCGGAGCACGATTTATACATTCCGAAAAAAGGCTGAATACCATCAAGCCGGCAAAGAGAATCAGTGCAAACTCGGTTTTAGAGTCGCTGCCGCCGCTCCAGCGCGCCTTAAATACGACACTGAAAACAAAGGTGTATACCGCGAGCATGAAAACAGGGTTGAAGAACGACCAAAATACTCCCAACACTGAGCCGCGATAACGCCCTAACACCTCACGCTTGACAGAAGCCTTGATCAACGAACGATTTCGAACAAAACTTGCGATCATTTCGCGCGGCGATATTGAAAAATTCTGCATCAGGCAAACTCCCCTGAGTTAATAAGGGCTTTCGTTCTGGCCTCTTGGGTTATAAGTAACACCACTGGCGTTGGCATCCTGGACTGCTGCATGATGTTAGCGATCAAATGAAATTCAATCCATTGGCGAAAAATCGTTAAACTTTTTCGAAGGCTTGCGACCAGGCAAGAAGACTGGCTTGGCCCTATCCGAAAAAAACCATCTTGTATTTCTTCTACTCGGCGAACCAGTCTCTGGCACACGTCACTGATTGAGAATAAACACTCAAACTGCCGAGAAAGAGCTAACTGGCACAGTTCTTCAATACTATTCATTTGTTGATGAAAAATAGCTTTCGACCATGCTGTAACACTTCCCTTATAGCTCTTTAGAGTAGAGAAAAAATTACGTGAGACAATGTCAGAGCCCAGGAGTTTCAAAATTCACGAAGCCTTGGATCTATTAGCTGAACAAACACAAAAAGGTTGTTGATCATAGACACCCGCAAAAACCAATACACCTGATAAAATGGAGCCCTGGCTGAACGCCCTAAAGGCGCGTCGAGGATACCTCAAAACGTCAACGAATAATACCTGCGAGCCCGTACCAAGCGGGCGGTTCAGGCCAAGTAGAGCCTCCCCCGCGGGGTTAGGGCATATACCATTTTCCGCCGATGTGCGCGGCCAGGTGCATGCCACCTGCAGGCGCCTTGACCCAATGGCATGAGCCCCGCCATACAGGCACTCGTGAGAAGGGGGTAAGTTTTTTTGCGCCCGGAGCTGTCAATCAACCACCGAATGCACGCAAACACGAAAAGGCGATCTTGTCGAAAGTCGAGATTGACACGACCGAAGACTGGTGGCGCAAGCACGCAACACCCTTCTCAAAGGAAACCTCGTGATTACCACCGCAGAAACGACATGGCCGACTCATGAATCAACTGCGCGCATAGAATCGGCCATCGTATCAGCAAGCGCTCGTCAGGGCTCGAGGCGGCGCTGCTGGTAAATCCAGTCGACAATCTCTCCATCAGGGGTATAGCCACTCACGGTGTCACGCAGCAGCTGTCTGACTCGAGAGTAATCATCCACCTCTACCGCAGCAAGCAACTCAGTCAACCTTGCCTTGAGCACATCCCAAGGCAGATAGTCTTCATTCGCGCTCATGATCATCGGATGCTGGGTCGCCGAGACATTGTCGCCAATCAGCAACTCTTCATACAACTTCTCACCGGGACGCAAACCGGTGAACTCGATGGCGATGTCGCCATGCTGATTCTTCTCCGAACGAACGCTCAAACCAGACAGATGAATCATCTTCTCTGCCAATTCAACAATCCTGACCGGCTCGCCCATGTCCAACACAAACACGTCACCGCCCTGCCCCATGGATCCAGCCTGAATCACCAACTGCGCCGCCTCGGGTATGGTCATGAAATATCGAGTGATTTTCGGATGGGTAACGGTTAATGGTCCGCCGGATTTTATCTGGTTGTGGAATAGTGGAATTACTGAACCAGAAGACCCCAGCACATTCCCAAAACGCACCATAGTGAATCGGGTCTTGTTGACGCGGGATACATTGGCTTTGTCACCAAATAACACCGGCGCCAATTCGCAACTGAGCGCTTGCAAGGTTAGTTCAGCAAGTCGCTTGGTGCTGCCCATCACATTGGTAGGACGTACCGCTTTGTCCGTCGATATGAGTACAAAGTTCTCAACACCCGCCTGCAAAGCCGCCTGCGCCGTATTAAGCGTACCAATAACATTATTCAGCACGCCTTCGGCAATGTTGTGCTCCACCATCGGAACGTGTTTATAAGCGGCAGCATGATAGACCGTATCTACATTCCAGGCGTTCATTACATCAAGGAGTTTATGGGGATGACGAATAGACCCCAGGATTGGTAGCAACCGGACAGACGATGACTCACGGTCGATTCGGCGCTCCAGCTCGGATAAAATGCTATAAAGATTGAACTCACTATGATCAAACAACAAAAGCGTGATCGGGCCAAGCGAGAAAATCTGCCGGCAGAGCTCCGAGCCAATTGAGCCGCCAGCGCCAGTCACCAGAACCACTTTTCCCTTGATGCAACGAGCCAACAAATCGGGTTGCGCCGGCACAGAGTCTCGACCCAACAAGTCGGCTATATCTACCTCCTGGATATCATCGACCTTCACCCGGCCGCTGGCCAGATCGGTGAAATTCGGCACACTTCGTATGTGAAGCGGAAAACCTTCGAGAAAATTGAGTATCTCTCGACGCCGGGCACGAGTCGATGACGGCAGCGCCAGAAGAATCTCCTGAGCACCGGTAACATCGATCATCTGTTGAATATGCTTGGGCTTATACACCTGCAAACCGGATATTGATCGATCCGCGATACTCGCATCATCATCAATAAACGCCACGGGGCGCATCACACGCCCCATGCGCAACGCTGCGACCAGTTGGTTACCCGCCACACCGGCGCCGTAAATGGCAACCTTGGTCAAACCGTCATCCCGGTTGGTGAACGGCACATGCTGAGCGGCGGTAAACCAGTCCCCCATGAAATACTGGCGCATGCAAAGGCGCAGGCCACCAATGATCACCAGGCTCAACCACCAGTAATTGAAAATGATGGAGCGCGGAACCACGTTCTCATGGTTGCTGTACCAATAGACTACAACCGCCAGAATCAACGATGAAAGGCTGACTGCCTTGATGATGGCAATGAGGGCATCATTGCCAAAATAGCGCATGACCGCGCGGTACATTCCGAACCGGATGAATAGGGGGATCGCGACCAATGGCGCACAAATGAAAAGCCAGGAATGCACTTTTAGCGGATTGTACATATCATCGACACCCAGACGGACGATGAAAGCCAACCACAGCGCAACCCAGACAAGGAAAACGTCAGTGCCAACCTGCAACAGCCTTTTCTGCCGTCGCGGCAAGCCCAATAAAAACGATCGTAATTTATCCATTGACTCGCCCGATCACCGCTCCCACTCCCACTCCCACTCCCACCCCCCAAAACTTAGTAACTCCCGGCATTGTAGCCTCCTTCATGAACAGAATACGACCACCGGGGCACCCCTCGTCGGTCCACACCTGATATGACTGTCTGGACGATCAAAGGTTGCGGGGCTAGCCCGCTCGTCAGCGCCTCCCCAATCCTGTTAAGCTTGCCAGACAATGCCTACCTCGTGATGACTGCTGAAACCACCGCCGCAACTGACGTATCCCAAAGACAAAACCGTTCGAAATCATACTCATCCCTTCTTTATCGGTACTAGATTTACTATATAGCTGGCGCGCGAGAGATCGAAATCATGGAAAATCAAAACAACGGCCGTCATTTTCGAGCCCCCGCCCCCTCATCGTCGCGAGAGACCCGGCCGGACGGCACTGACAAAGTTGCAGTACTTATTTGCACTTACAACGGTGCAAAATTTCTTTCTGAGCAGCTTGATTCGATTTTAAACCAGTCGCACAAAAACTGGTCAATTTACGCCTCGGACGACGGTTCGGAAGACGAAACACTGAAAATACTGCAGAGTTACCAACAGCGACTCGGCGCCGATCGACTTTCCATTCTGTCTGGCCCACGCCAAGGCTTCGCCAGAAACTTCTTATCACTAATAAAAAACACGACAATAATTGCCGACTACTTTGCGTTCAGCGATCAAGATGATATTTGGCTTGAGAACAAGCTAGAGAGAAGCATCGCTCAGATAAATGGTACCCCAGGACAGCCAGCCCTTTATTGCTCAAGAACAAGACTGGTAAATTCAAAACTGGAGCCCATGGGCTACTCCCCTCTATTCAAAAGTCGTCCATGCTTTAAAAACTCATTGGTGCAAAGTATTGCAGGTGCCAATACGATGCTAATCAACAATGCAGCCCGAGAACTCATGCTGCGCATCGCCGCCGATGCCCCTGTTGTGGCACACGACTGGCTGGCGTATCTTTTAGTGAGTGGTTGCGGCGGAAAAATCGTATATGACCCTCTACCCACGCTAGACTATCGCCAGCATGAGGGCAACCTTATTGGTGCCAACGCCGACTTGAAGAACCGACTTCTGCGAATTAGAAAAATGTTGACCGGTAGGTTCAGAGAGTGGAGTACTCAAAACCTTATCGTCATTAATTCAGTCAAAGAAAGTTTAACACCTGAAAACAAACAGACACTTCAACAGTTCGAGCTCGCGCGACAAAGCGGATTAATTTCACGACTTCGCCTTATAAAAAACAGCGGTGTCCATCGCCAGACACTGAAGGGAAACGTCAGCTTAATAGCAGCCGCAATTCTTAATAAAATTTGACCCGTGCCACCCTTCACGCCCCTTTGCAAAGCTTCCAGCTACAACTTAAAACTGAAAAGAAAGGGGCGTTTGCAGTAGCCGCCCCAAAGGAAAAACCATTTAATCAGCACTTTTTATCCGTGTGCCGGCCTCGCAGCGAGCGATCAGCGCACCACTCCCGCGTGGAATTTCCACGCAAGATAAAAGAGCGGGGAATAAGCAAGAAGGCATCCCCAACCTCCCCCCAAGCCTCCAGCACCAACGAATAGTGATATGGGTAATAACCAGCCTATATTTATCAAGATAACGGCTACTGTGACCACCAGATGATTTTTTGAGCCTTGAGCTGCATGCTGATAAGCGTGACTACGATGAGCCTGATACACCTTATCCCCTCTTACCAGCCGCCGCACTAAAGTCCATGTTGCATCGACAATAAAAACACCTAGCAATATCAGCCAGCTCCATAACAGCTCAGGCTTTTCCCAAGCCGCGTGGAGCACTAATCCGCCTAGAACGATGCCAAGAAACCCGCTTCCGGCGTCCCCCATGAAAATCTTAGCAGGTGGGAAATTCCAGCAAAGAAACCCTGCGACTGCCCCAGCCAAAATAAGCGGAGCCCACATTAGATTCGTGTTTCCACCAAGCCAATAAACCAGACAAATCCCCAGGCACACACTTATCGCCTCAGCACTAGCCAGGCCATCGATGCCGTCCATGAAATTGTAAAGATTAAGCATCCACACCAGATAGATCAGCGCAAGGATGTTACCAATCACACTTAAGTCAACCAGAACTCCAAACAGTGAGATGGGGGCAAGGCCATTGAGCCAGAAGAGTGCCCAGCCGGCTGCTATAAAATGCCCCAACAGCCGCCATCTGGCGGCGATATGCCCATGATCATCGGCAAACCCAATGATCGCTACCAGCAACCCCGAGCCCAGGAGCCCTATAAGCGCTGGCGCACTCAACAGCCCCAACGCGGTCAGTACAGGGAGAGCCAATGCAAACGCGACCACGATAGCCACCCCTCCGCCACGTGGCGTAGGAACGGAGTGGGAACTGCGCTCATTGGGGATGTCCATCAGGCTTTTGGCCAAAGCATAACGGCGCAAGACCAGGGTAAAAATCCAGGAAACGGCGAATACTGCCAGTAACACCCACCAAAAAATCATTTAATTTCTTTGTCCCGATAATGGTCCGCGGTCTGACGCAGGGCTCTTGCAGTACTTATAGAAGGAGCCCAGTGCAGAAGCACCCTTGTCTGGCTGATATCAACTTGCAGCGAATCGCATAAACGCTGAGCAATCGATTTTTTTCCAAAAGTTGAGGCCGCTAGATTCAACATACCTGTAGGTATCGGCAACAATCGAGCGCTCTTACCTAATGAGTGAGCCATGCGTTGAAGCAACTGGGTTGTGGATAAGTCCTCACCGTCGCTGACTAGAAATGTGTTATCCGCGGCGGCCGGATGATCGATGCAGGTCACTACGAGATCTACCAAGTTACCTAATGCCACCAGACTGCGCTGATTGCGAATAGCGCCCAACGGCAGCGGTATGCCCATGTCCAACCAACGCATCATGCTCAGAAAGTTGGCTTTTACTCCCGGACCATAAACAAGCGGCGGACGGATGATCACGACTTCCATACCTGTATCCAGGCCGATTTGCCTTAACGCATCTTCAGCTTCTCGCTTCGATATCCCATATGGGTCGACAGGTGCGGGACGATCGTCAGCTTTGAAAGGTGCACCTGAGACGGTACTTTCGCCGTTAACCTTGATCGAGCTGATAAAGATGAAACGTTTTACGCCAGACTTTGCGGCTTTCTGAGCGAGTCGCACAGTCCCGTCAACATTGACCTTTCGAAACTCCACCAGGGCATCCACCGCGGTTTCGTTCATCACATGCACCCGGGCAGCGCAGTGAATGACAACCTGAACATCATTCAGGGGGGGCAACACCGTTGTCTCATTCAGATCGAATGGCACAACGCGACACAAGCCACTCAAGCGTGTAACACCGCGAACGGCCGCCACAGGGGTGAACTTCTTATCGAGCAATAACCTGAAGACCACAGCCTCGCCTACAAACCCCGTCGCGCCTGTGACTAAAACCTGCGGGCCTTTCATTTAGCTTTTTTCCCGATCACCGCCGTGGCGCAACAAATACAAAAGAAGAACACCTTATCGCGCGCACGTCGTCGGCATTTCCAGGCACTCAGTGAAAGCTTTAATAGTTGCCTGCGCCCAAGGCGCAGCCACCCTTGGACAAAGGGATTGCCACTTTGCCCAACCAGGCATGTGATGAGCCGGACTTGAGAGAACCACCAGCCGTCATGAATGGTTTTATAGCGTGCAATCAACGGGTTTATCCCGGTATTGGCTCCCACCTGATTTCGCTCATGTTGACGGTAGTGCATGGTCGGTAGCGGGTCGATGAACCATACATAGCCATGGCTTCGCGCATAGGCATAGCAGTACCAGTCGTGCAGGCTGACGTCTTGCAGTTGCTGCCAATTGGCGAGCATGGAAGCCTTCAACGACGTCGCCAGACTCTTGCCAAACACGTAAGTGCAGCCTGGCCCGGCCGCCTCGAACAAGAAGTCCCAAGTGACCTGCGGCTGAGCCTTATCCAGTAACAGGGTTCTGCCATTCGGCCAGAAGGCGGTGACGTTACTCGAATAAGCAGCATATTCGCCGGTATTCAGAGTCCGAGTCGCCCTCGAGAGTTTATCAACGTGCCAAACGTCATCCTGATCGGCAAAGGCAATAAAGTCATAGCCATCGAAATCAACATCACGGATCAGCCGGAAAAAATTACGCGAGGCACCACCAAAAGAGCCGGCAGCCGGCAGAAGGACCACGCGAGTATGCTCAGCCGCATACGCTGCACACCAAGCCTCGGTACCGTCCGTTGAAGGGTCGACGCTGATATAGATCGTTACGTCTACCGCTGACTGAATGAGGATCGAGGCAATCTGCTCCTCGATCCATTGCATTCCGTTGTAAGCCGCCAGTAAAACCGCAACTTTGGGATGTTCTACTGGCATACCTATCCTGCTTGCACCGGCTGAACGTAAGCGTTCGAAAGGATAACGCTCGCCGGTCAGTGGGAGCTCGAGTCCAGCAGCTTCTGCAGGTACTGACCATAACCGGTCTTCTTCAGAGCGTCAGCTTGAGCGCCCAGTTGTTCGGCAGTGATCCAGCCATTGTGGTAAGCAATCTCTTCCAGGCAAGCTACTTTCAGCCCCTGGCGCTGCTCGATCGTGTGCACGAAGTGGCTGGCTTCAAGCAGCGAGTCGTGGGTACCGGTGTCCAGCCAGGCAAAGCCGCGCCCAAGCATTTCGACGTTGAGGGTCTTCTGCTCGAGATAAGCACGGTTGACGTCGGTAATTTCCAGCTCGCCGCGCTCGGACGGTTTGATGTTCTTGGCGATTTCGACAACCTGGTTGTCGTAGAAGTACAGACCGGTCACCGCGTAGCTGGATTTTGGCTTGAGCGGTTTCTCTTCGATGCTCAGTGCGCGGCCCGATGCATCGAACTCAACCACACCGAAGCGTTCGGGATCGGAAACGTGATAACCAAATACCGTGGCGCCATGCTGTTGAGTGCTGGCGGAGCGAAGATTGTCGGAGAAGTGCTGACCGTAGAAGATGTTGTCGCCCAGGATCAGGCAGCATGGATCCTTACCGATGAACTCCTCGCCAATGATGAAGGCTTGAGCCAGGCCATCCGGGCTTGGCTGTTCGGCGTAGGTCAGCTTGATGCCGTACACGCTGCCGTCACCCAGCAGCTTGCGGAAGCACGGCAAGTCTTCCGGGGTGGAGATAATCAGAATTTCACGCATGCCCGCGAGCATAAGCACCGACAGCGGATAAAAGATCATCGGCTTGTCGTAGATCGGCAGCATCTGCTTCGAAACACCCAAGGTCAACGGGTGCAAACGTGTGCCCGAGCCGCCAGCGAGGATGATGCCTTTGCGATTTGTCGTGTTGATCATTTATCTAGAACTTCCATAAGCATTCGGGTTACGCCACTTTGCCAATCCGGCAAGTGCAAAGAAAAGTTATCACGCAGCTTCTGAGTATTCAGACGCGAATTCAGCGGCCGACGCGCAGGTGTTGGGTAGGCCGTGGTATCGATCGGATTGATTGCCGTCACCATCAGTTGTTCGCCATGGCCACGAGCGAAATCGATCACATGACTAGCATAGCCGTGCCACGAGATTTCGCCGCCAGCCGCCAAGTGATACACGCCTCCCAGCTCAGGGCGCTTAACGACTTGCTGAATAGCCAAGGCTGTAACGTCTGCGATCAAGTCTGCACCAGTGGGCGCTCCAACCTGATCGGCAATGACGCTCAGTGTTTCCCTGCCTTTGGCAAGACGCAGCATGGTCTTGGCAAAATTGTTACCACGAGCACCATAGACCCAGCTGGTGCGGAAGATCAGGTGTTTGCAGCCGGTACCTCTAATGGCCTGCTCACCAGCGAGCTTGCTCGCGCCGTAATGATTCACTGGCGCGACTGCGTCATCTTCTTTCCATGGCGCTTGTCCGCTGCCACTGAACACGTAGTCCGTAGAATAGTGAATCAGCCAGGCATCAAGGGACAATGCTTCTTCGGCCATGACCCGACTTGCCAGGGCATTTATGCGAGTTGCGAGCTCAGGCTCTGATTCGGCTTTATCCACCGCAGTGTAAGCCGCAGCGTTGACGATGATGTCGGGTTTGACCTGACGAATCGCTGCTCGCAGCGAGTCAAGATCGGACAAGTCGCCACACAGCCCATCGACCGTTTGACGGTCGAGCGCTATCACTTCACCGAGTGGCGAAAGGGAGCGTTGCAGCTCCCAGCCGACCTGGCCGTTTTTGCCAAGAAGAAGGATTTTCATGCTTTGCTTGAACGGTCAGTGTAGTTTTTATCAATCCACTGTTGATAGCTGCCACTTTTCACGTGAGCAACCCATTCGGTGTTATCGAGGTACCACTCGACGGTTTTACGAATCCCGGTCTCGAAGGTCTCTTCAGGCACCCAGCCCAGCTCACGCTGGATTTTGCTGGCATCGATTGCGTAGCGCTGGTCATGGCCAGGGCGATCCTGGACATAGGTGATCAAGCTGGCGTGAGGGCGATGCGGTGAATCGGGACGCAACTCATCAAGCAGAGCGCAGAGCGTGTGCACCACTTCAATATTTTGCTTTTCGTTATGGCCGCCAATGTTGTAAGTCTCGCCGACGACGCCTTCGGTCACGACTTTATACAGGGCACGTGCGTGGTCTTCGACGTAGAGCCAGTCACGAACCTGATTGCCTTTGCCATACACCGGAAGCGGCTTGCCTTCCAGCGCATTGAGGATGATCAGCGGGATCAACTTCTCAGGGAAATGGCATGGGCCGTAGTTGTTCGAGCAATTGGTGACCAGGGTCGGCAAGCCGTAAGTGCGGCTCCAGGCACGAACCAGGTGATCGGAACTGGCTTTACTGGCCGAATACGGCGAGCTTGGCTGGTAAGGCGTGGTTTCGGTGAAGAGGTCTTCCGGACCTTCAAGGTCTCCGTAGACTTCGTCGGTAGAAATATGGTGAAAGCGGAAATTGGCTTTGCGCTCATCATCCAGGGTGCTCCAGTAGTGGCGAGCAGCCTCCAGCAAGGTGTAAGTGCCGATAATGTTGGTCTGGATGAATTCAGACGGGCCGGAAATCGAGCGATCAACGTGGGATTCGGCCGCCAGGTGCATGATCGTATCGGGCTGGTGCTCGCGCAGGACGCGATCCACCTGATCCCGGTCGCAGATATCCACGCGCTCGAACACATAGCGCTCACTCTGAGCCGCTTGCGCCACAGACTCAAGGTTGCCAGCGTAAGTCAGCTTATCGAGGTTTACTACGGAGTCAGTAGTATTGGAAATGATATGACGAATGACTGCAGAGCCGATAAACCCGGCGCCGCCGGTTACTAGAATTTTCACGCGGAAACCATACCCTTGAGTTGCTGACAAAGCTGCACACTGAGCGCTGTCTAATCCATGAATGCAAAAGCTATCGTATTAGCCGTAGCCTCTGACGAGTGATCCATCCGTGCCAATGCCGAGATCCCTATGGAATCTCCAACTATTCAGACAGACGTAGCATTTTACAGTTTAAAGGAGGATTTACTAACGGATATAGACAAACAACGCGTGAAAAGTTCGATGCCCCTCCCCCCGACCCGCGCCTTAATCAGACCAAGCGCTTGCGCCGCGCTCTTGCGGTGCGACCGACAAACCAGCCGATAAGAGGCCCAATCAGCATCCCTATCAACAACGCCAACACCGTTATGACTGAGATTGGCAGTTGCGGCCCGGCCCAGCCAAGGAACAGCAAGGAAACTGATTGCTGGTTCTCTAGCACAAAAGCCAGAATCGCCAGCACAAGCAAGAGAACAGCTACCACGAGGAGTACGCGTTTCAAATTACGCATGAGTTGCTCCTTGAGCCAACACTATCAAATCCCCTCCTCCTCGTCCTCATTCACCCGATCCCGGAGCTCTTTGCCCGGCTTGAAGTGGGGAACGAATTTACCGTCAAGGCTGACGGATTGACCGGTTTTCGGGTTGCGACCTACACGCGGTGCGCGGTAGTGCAAGGAGAAGCTGCCAAAGCCACGGATCTCGATGCGATCACCGGTAGCGAGGCACTGGGACATTTGCTCAAGCATGGTCTTGATGGCCAGCTCGACATCCTTGGATGAGAGCAGCCCTTGATGGGTGACAATTCGTTCGATCAACTCCGACTTCGTCATATTTTTCCCTTCTTTTTCAAGCAGCTAGATCAGCGCTTCAAAGGTTTTAGCACGCCCGGAGGATTTTGAACAGCCCGTGTATTGACTTATCTGCACGACGCCAGAGATGCCGTGCACGGACCAAGAACCACGGCATTTACCGAAGCCAAAAGCCCGGACCTTATACCCGGGTAGTACCTAACTTGCGCTGCTCATCGACAGATAGCCGGCAGCATACAACGCAAGTTGCGGGTCAAATCGCAGACACAAAAAAGGGCGACCGAAGTCGCCCTTTTTTTATGGTCTGACAGAACTTAGTTCTGCTTTTCCATTTGTGCACGCAACAGGTCGCCCAGAGTGGTAGGACCAGCAGCGATATCCGAAGTAGCTGGCTTCTCGCGCAGGCTCTGGATAGCTTCTTTCTCGTCTTCAACGTCTTTCGACTTGATGGACAGCTGGATTACACGGCTCTTGCGGTCAACGCTGATGATCTTGGCTTCAACTTCTTCGCCTTCTTTCAGAACGTTACGCGCATCTTCGATGCGGTCACGACTGATTTCGGAGGCTTTCAGAGTAGCTTCGATATCGGTAGCGAGAGTGATGATGGCGCCTTTGGCGTCAACTTCTTTCACGATACCCTTAACGATTGCGCCTTTGTCGTTCTCTTGAACGTACTCGGAGAACGGATCGCTTTCCAGCTGCTTGATACCCAGGGAGATGCGCTCACGCTCTGGATCAACAGACAGGATGACGGTGTCGAGCTCGTCGCCCTTCTTGAAGCGACGTACGGCTTCTTCGCCCACTTCGTTCCAGGAGATGTCGGACAGGTGAACCAGGCCGTCGATGCCGCCGTCCAGACCAATGAAGATACCGAAATCGGTGATCGACTTGATGGTGCCGGAGATTTTATCGCCCTTGTTGAACTGGCCAGAGAAATCTTCCCATGGGTTAGATTTGCACTGCTTGATGCCGAGGGAGATACGACGACGCTCTTCGTCGATGTCCAGAACCATAACTTCCACTTCGTCGCCGACTTGTACGACTTTCGAAGGGTGGATGTTCTTGTTGGTCCAGTCCATTTCGGAAACGTGTACCAGGCCTTCCACGCCTTCTTCCAGCTCAGCGAAGCAGCCGTAGTCGGTCAGGTTGGTTACACGCGCGGTAACGCGAGTGCTTTCTGGGTAACGTGCCTTGATAGCAACCCATGGGTCTTCGCCCAGTTGCTTGAGGCCCAGGGAAACACGATTGCGCTCGCGATCGTACTTCAGAACCTTGACATCGATCTCGTCGCCAACGTTGACGATTTCGGAAGGATGCTTGATACGCTTCCAGGCCATGTCGGTAATGTGCAGCAGGCCATCGACGCCACCCAGATCGACGAATGCGCCGTAATCGGTGAGGTTTTTGACGATACCTTTGACTTGCTGACCTTCTTGCAAGGATTCCAGCAGAGCTTCGCGCTCAGCGGAGTTCTCGGCTTCGAGGACGCTACGACGGGAAACGACAACGTTGTTGCGTTTCTGGTCGAGCTTGATGACCTTGAATTCGAGCTCTTTGCCTTCCAGGTGCGTGGTGTCGCGCACTGGACGGACGTCAACCAGAGAACCTGGCAGGAACGCACGGATGCCGTTAACGTCGACAGTGAAGCCGCCTTTAACCTTACCGTTGATAACGCCCTTGACCACTTCTTCAGCTGCGAAGGCTGCTTCCAGAACAATCCAGCATTCAGCGCGCTTGGCTTTTTCACGGGACAGTTTGGTTTCGCCAAAGCCGTCTTCGACCGCGTCCAGCGCAACGTGAACTTCATCACCAATGTTGATGTTCAGTTCACCAGCATCGTTGTGGAACTGTTCCAGCGGAATGAGGCCTTCGGACTTCAGACCAGCGTGAACGGTTACCCAACCAGCTTGGTAATCGATATCGACGATGATAGCGGTGATGATCGAGCCAGCCTGAAGGTTCAGGGTTTTTAGGCTTTCTTCAAAGAGTTCTGCAAAGCTTTCGCTCATTTTAATTCCTGTTGATAAGGGCGAAGAATACGCCCATCTGCCACATCCCAGACGATGTGGGTTACGTTCATATAAAAGAAAAACCGCAGGACTATGCCTGGTGTCCCCTGCGGAGTTTCCTGGTCACCCGGCGATATCGCGAATGGCGATCTCGCTCATGATGCGTTCCAGCACCTGCTCGATGGACAATTCCGTGGAATCCAGCTGTATGGCGTCAGCCGCCGGTTTGAGCGGGGCTACCGCTCGCTGGGTGTCACGCTCATCACGTACACGTATCTCATCTAGCAGACTCGACAGACTAACATCATCACCTTTGGCCTTCAACTGCAAGTAACGGCGACGTGCACGCTCCTCGGCGCTGGCGGTCAGAAAAATCTTCAGCGGCGCATCGGGGAAAACCACCGTTCCCATGTCCCGACCATCGGCCACCAGTCCCGGAGGTTCCTGGAACGCCCGCTGGCGTTGCAGCAAAGCGTCCCGCACCGCCGGCAGCGCGGCTACCTGGGAAGCCCAGGCGCCGACTTGTTCGTTGCGCAAGTCATCAGTGACATCATCACCCTCGAGAATGATCCGCTGCGGCTGACCTTCGGTCGCCCCGACGAACTGCACGTCAAGATGCGCCGCCAGCAACTTCAGCGATTCTTCGTTGGTCAGGTCGACCCCGTGATTGCGCGCAGCAAATGCCAGCAAGCGGTACAACGCCCCCGAATCCAGCAGGCACCACTCCAGACGTTTGGCCAGAATACCGGCGATGGTGCCTTTACCCGAACCGCTCGGCCCATCAATGGTAATTACAGGCGCTTTGATCATCACGATTGAGCCTCTTGCGCAACGCGGATACCGACCTGCGCGCACAACGCGAGGAAGTTGGGGAACGACGTAGCAACGTTGGCGCAGTCATGGATACGGATTGGAGCGTTTGCCCGCAGCGACGCCACACTGAACGCCATGGCAATGCGGTGATCGCCATGACCATGCACCTCACCGCCCCCGATCTGGCCGCCATCGATGATGATGCCGTCCGGGGTTGGCTCGCATTTGACGCCCAGCGCCAGCAAACCATCCGCCATCACCTGAATGCGATCCGACTCCTTGACTCGCAGCTCTTCTGCGCCACGCAGCACCGTGCGCCCGTGGGCACAGGCGGCAGCCACGAACAGTACCGGGAACTCATCAATGGCCAACGGAACCAGCTCTTCCGGGATCTCGATACCCTTCAGTTTAGCCGCACGTACACGCAGATCAGCCACTGGCTCGCCGCCGACTTCACGCTGGTTTTCCAGAGTGATATCAGCGCCCATCAGACGCAGGATATCGATAACACCGGTACGGGTCGGGTTGATACCGACATGCTCAAGCACCAGCTCAGAGCCTTCGGCTATCGATGCTGCGACCAGGAAGAACGCCGAGGAAGAAATATCCCCCGGAACCTCGATGTGCGTCGCTGTCAGTTTGTGCCCGGACTCGACCGAAGCCGTAGCGCCATTCACCGTTACCGGATAGCCGAAACCACGCAGCATACGCTCGGTATGGTCGCGAGTCGGGGCGGGCTCGGTTACGGTAGTTTTGCCATCGGCGTACAGACCAGCCAACAGCAGGCAGGATTTAACCTGGGCACTGGCCATCGGCATGGTGTAGGTCAGGCCTTTGAGCTTGTTACCACCACGAATGGTCATCGGCGGACGACCATCTTCAGCGGTCTCGATGACCGCCCCCATTTCACGCAGCGGATTGGCCACACGGTTCATCGGCCGCTTGGACAACGACGCATCACCGGTCAAGGTACTGTCGAAGCTCTGCGCCGCCAGCAACCCCGACAACAGACGCATCGACGTACCGGAATTACCCAGATAGATCGGCCCGGGGGCCGGCTTCAAGCCGTGCAGGCCGACGCCGTGAATGGTCACACGGCCATGGTGCGGACCTTCGATCACTACCCCCATGTCACGGAAAGCCTGCAGCGTCGCCAGGGCGTCTTCGCCCTCGAGGAAACCTTCGACTTCGGTAGTGCCTTCGGCAAGAGAGCCGAGCATGATCGAACGGTGGGAAATCGATTTATCGCCTGGTACACGAATCCGCCCAGTCAGGCGGCCACCAGGATTAGCCAGGAAAATCAGGTCGTTGGAGTTCATAGCGTCCACATAGGCCCGGCGGGCCAGGATTTTACTGAAATGCTCGCGGGCAACCCGGGCGCGCGTGAAAACGCCCAACAGCTGGTGCCCGTCCCCTGCATCGACCGCGTCGCGCAAGGCGTCGAGATCACTGCGAAATGTATCGAGTGTGCGCAGGACAGCTTCGCGATTGGCGAGAAAGATGTCGTGCCACATGACCGGGTCGCTACCGGCGATTCTCGTGAAATCGCGGAAACCGCCCGCAGCGTAACGAAAGATCTCAAGGTTTTCACTGCGCTTGGCCAATGAATCGACCAAACCGAATGCCAGCAAGTGCGGCAAGTGGCTCGTAGCCGCCAGCACTTCATCATGACGCTCGACCTGCATGTGCTCAACATCCGCACCCAACTCGCGCCAAAGCCTGTCAACCATTGCCAGCGCTGCGGGATCGGTCTGTTCCAGCGGTGTCAGAATCACTTTGTGTCGACGGAACAACTGCGCATTGGAGGCTTCTACCCCGCTCTGCTCGGAGCCGGCAATCGGATGCCCCGGCACAAAACGCGCGGGCATGCCGCCGAACGCTTCGCTCGCAGCACGCACCACATTGCCCTTGGCGCTGCCGACGTCCGTCAGAATTGCTTGCCCCAGGTCCATGCGCGCCAAAACGGCCAGCAATTTCTCCATAGCCAGAATCGGCACCGCCAACTGAATGACATCGGCACCGCTACAAGCCAGAGCAAGGTCTTCTTCGCAGCGATCCACCACACCAAGCTCAACCGCCAGCTTGCGCGACTGCGGATCAAGATCGACACCCACGACCTCGCGACACAGGCCGCTTTCGCGCAGGCCCTTGGCGAAGGAACCACCGATCAGCCCGAGACCGACCACCACCAGGCGACCGATCATAGGCACAGCAGGTTGCACTGCAATGACATCAACCACGAGCCATAACCTTGGCCAGCGCCTCGAGGAAGCGGCTGTTTTCAGCCGGCAAACCAATGGTGATGCGCAGATGGTTCGGCATGCCATAGTTGGCCACCGGACGCACGATCACACCTTCACGCAGCAAACCCTGGAACACCGGAGCCGCGACGCGCCCCAGATCGACCGCAATGAAGTTGCCTTTGGACGCAATCCAGCTCAGGCCCAGCTCGCGAAAGCCCGCTTCCAGCTGCTGCATACCGGACTCGTTCAAGCGACGGCTTTCAGCCAGATATTCTTCGTCCTGCAGCGCCGCACAAGCCGCGGCCAGGGCCAGGCTGTTGACGTTGAATGGCTGGCGCACGCGGTTCAGGACATCAGCGACGATCGCCGTAGACAGGCCATAACCGACACGCAACGCGGCCAGACCATAAGCCTTGGAGAAGGTCCGCGAGACCAGCAGATTCGGGTAAGCCGCGAGGAAGTCCAGACCATCCGGAAGATCGCTACCTTCGGCATATTCGATATAGGCCTCGTCGAGCACCACCAGCACGTGCTCAGGCACGTCCTGAAGGAACTCATCCAGCGCCTCTGCACCGAACCAGGTGCCGGTCGGATTGTTTGGATTGGCAATGAAGACCACGCGAGTATTGCTGTCGATGGCTTTGAGCATCGCCGGCAAATCGTGCCCCCAGTCTTTGGCTGGAATCACGCGCGCCTGCGCACCTACGGCCTGAGTGACGATCGGATAGACCGCGAACGCATGCTCGCTGAACACCGCATTCAGACCGGGCGCCAGATAGGCACGAGCCACCAGCTCCAGAATGTCATTGGAACCGTTACCCAGGGTCACCTGATCGAGCTGCACACGGCACTGCCCGGCCAGCAAACTCTTGAGAGCGAAGCCGTTGCCATCCGGATAACGAGTCAGCTCGGCCAGCTCTTCGCGAATCGCCGCCAAGGCTTTAGGGCTGGCGCCCAGCGGGTTTTCATTACTCGCCAGTTTGACGATTTTTGCCGGATCGATATCCAGCTCGCGAGCCAGTTCATCCACGGGTTTGCCCGGGACGTAAGGCGAAAGTTGTTGCACACCCGGCTGCGCCAGAGCGAGGAAGTCACCACTCATTGTTAAAGCCTCAGAGAACCGCTTTCGGGTAGGAACCCAGCACTTTGAGTGCTACTGCTTCCTGACTGATCTTCTCCAGCACAGCCTTGATCAGCGGATCACGGTGATGGCCAACGAAGTCGATGAAGAACACATAGGTCCATTTGCCACTACGCGAAGGCCGGGTTTCGATCCGCGTCAGGTCGATACCATTGTCGTGGAATGGCACCAGCAACTCGTGTAGCGCGCCAGGCTTGTTGCTCATGGAGACGATGATCGAGGTCTTGTCGTCGCCGGTCGGCGGCACTTCCTGACTGCCAATCATCAAGAAGCGCGTGGAGTTGTCCGGACGGTCCTCGATTTTTTCGGCCAGACGAGTCAGGCCGTACAAGCCTGCCGCCATGTCGCCGGCAATGGCTGCCGAGTTCCATTCACCCTTGACCCGCTTGGCCGCTTCGGCGTTGCTGGAAACCGCCACGCGCTCGACATTCGGGTAATGGGCGTCCAGCCACTTGCGGCACTGAGCCAGAGACTGGGCATGGGAGTAGATACGGCTAATGCTGTCGGTTTTGGTGTTTTCACCGACCAACAGGTGATGGTGGATACGCAGCTCGACTTCGCCACAGATCACCATATCGTGCTCGAGGAAGCTGTCGAGGGTGTGGTTGACCGCGCCCTCGGTGGAGTTTTCCACAGGCACCACGCCAAAATTCACCGCTCCGGCTGCCACTTCACGGAACACTTCATCAATTGCAGCCATAGGCTTGCTGATCACCGCATGACCGAAGTGTTTCAGGGCCGCCGCTTGAGTGAAGGTACCTTCGGGGCCTAGATAAGCCACTTTCAGTGGCTGCTCCAGCGCCAGGCACGAGGACATGATTTCACGAAACAGACGCGCCATTTCTTCGTTGCCCAACGGACCTTTATTGCGCTCCATGACCTTCTTGAGCACCTGAGCTTCGCGCTCAGGACGATAGAACACCGGCACTTCGCCTTCGGCCAATGAAGCCATCTTGACTCGCGCGACTTCCTGGGCGCAGCGCGCACGCTCACTGATCAGCTCCAGGATTTTATCGTCCAGGCTGTCAATACGCAGGCGCAGTGCCTTGAGTTCTTGCTCAGACATTAGCCGTGTTCCTTCTCGAACTCTGCCATGTACGCCACCAGCGCGTTGACCGCATTGATGTCGACGGCGTTGTAGATAGAGGCGCGCATGCCACCCACGGAACGATGACCCTTGAGGTTCAACAGACCGCGCTCCTCGGCACCCGCCAGGAACGGCTTGTCGAGGCGATCATCCGCCAGACGGAATGGCACGTTCATCCATGAGCGGTCAGACTTGTTGATCGGGTTGCTGTACAGGCCACTGGCGTCGATGAAGCCATACAGCGTGCGCTGCTTGACGTCATTGAGCTTGCCGATGGCCTCTACGCCGCCCTGCTCCTTCAGCCATTCGAAGACCAGACCGGAAAGGTACCAGGCCAGGGTTGGCGGGGTGTTGTACATGGAGCCGTTGTCGGCCGCGACCTTGTAGTCGAGCATGGTCGGGCAGATTGAACGGGCGCGACCCAGCAGGTCTTCGCGAACGATGTTGACGACGATACCGCTCGGGCCGATGTTCTTCTGTGCGCCGGCGTAGATCATGCCGAAACGGGAGATATCCACAGGACGGGACAGGATATCCGAAGACATGTCCGCAACCAGTGGCACATCACCGGTTTCCGGGATCCAGCTGAATTCCAGACCGCCGATGGTTTCGTTTGGCGCGTAGTGCACGTAGGCCGCGTCTTGCGACAGCTTCCATTCGTTCTGGCCGGGAATTGCGAAATAGTCATAAGGCTTGGCCGTCGCCGCCACATTGACGGTGCCGAAGCGCGAGGCTTCTTCAATGGCTTTCTGCGACCAGATACCGGTGTCGATATAGTCAGCCTTGCCGGTTTCCGGCAACAGGTTCAGAGGAATCTGAGCAAATTGCTGGCTGGCGCCGCCTTGCAGAAACAGCACTTTATAGTTCGAGGGGATATCCAGCAGATCACGCAGATCCTGCTCGGCCTTGGTCGCGATGGAGACGAACTCATCACTGCGATGGCTCATTTCCATGACCGACAGGCCCTTGCCGTGCCAGTCGAGGAGTTCACCCTGCGCGCGCTGCAGGACAGATTCGGGAAGCGCCGCGGGGCCGGCACAGAAGTTATAGGCTCTCTTGCTCACATCCAATCTCGCTCTGATTTGGTGGGATCACGCAATAAATCATCGATCGACACGGGGGCCAATCACTGTAGGAGCGAGCTTGCTCGCGATGAGCCTGAGAGCGCCGCGGTGCTTCAGCTAGCCCGCGTTATCGTTAGCGACCATCGCGAGCAAGCTCGCTCCTACAGGCTGGAAAAATAACAAGGGGGAGAATTTTCATCCGCCCCCCTCGCGTATCCGTTTACTCCTGCGGTTCGGCGTCGTCAGCCACAGCGGCATCGAGTTGCTGATCTTCAACAACATCCTCGATGACTGCACCGCCCTGGAACTCAACAGCTTCCTCGCCCTCCAGCTCTTCGCCTTCGACTTCGGATGGCTCTTGAACACGCTCCAGACCAACCAGTGTTTCGTCGCTGGCCAGCTTGATCAGGGTCACGCCCTGAGTGTTACGGCCGAGACTGGAAACTTCGTCGACGCGGGTACGAACCAGTGTGCCCTGATCGGAAATCAGCATGATTTCCTCGCCGTCGAGCACCTGGACTGCACCGACCAGACGGCCGTTACGATCGTTGCTGACCATGGCGATAACGCCCTGACCACCACGCTTGTACTCAGGGAACTCGCTGATAGCCGTACGCTTGCCGTAACCACGCGCCGAAGCGGTGAGGATCTGGCTGCCTTCTTCCGGGATCAGCATGGAAATCAGCTTCTGACCTTCCGGCAGACGCATGCCACGCACACCGCGAGCGGTACGCCCCATGGCACGGACATCGGATTCTTTGAAGCGGGTAACCTTGCCGCCGTCGGAGAACAGCATGACTTCGCGCTCGCCATCAGTGATGGCAGCGGAAATCAATACGTCGCCTTCGTCCAGCTCCAGCGCAATCAAACCAACGCTGCGTTGACGGCTGAATTGCTCCAGCGGCGTCTTCTTCACCGTACCGTCAGCGGTAGCCATGAAGATGTAGTGACCTTCGGTGTATTCCTCGACCGGCAGCATGGTGGTGATGTACTCACCCTCACCCAGCGGTAGCAGATTGACCAATGGACGACCACGGGCAGCGCGTGATGCTTCCGGAATTTCGTAGGTTTTCAGCCAGTAAACCTTGCCCTTGCTGGAGAACAGCAACAGCGTGGTGTGACTGTTGGCGACCAGCAGGTGGGCGATGTAGTCCTCATCCTTGACGCCGGTAGCCGACTTGCCTTTACCGCCACGACGCTGAGCCTGATACGCAGCCAATGGCTGGGTCTTGGCATAGCCACCGTGCGAGATGGTCACGACGCGCTCTTCTTCCGGGATCATGTCACCCAGGGTCAAATCGAGACGAGCATCGAGAATTTCGGTGCGACGTACATCGCCGTACTCGGCACGAATGACTTCCAGTTCCTCGCGGATCACTTCCATCAGGCGCACAGCGCTGTTGAGGATGCGGATCAGCTCACCGATCTGGTTGAGGATTTCCTGGTATTCGGCCAGCAGCTTTTCGTGCTCCAGGCCGGTCAGACGGTGCAGACGCAGCTCAAGAATGGCTTGCGCCTGCTCTGGTGAGAGGAAGTATTTGCCTTCGCGCAGACCGTATTGCGGGTCGAGATTTTCCGGACGACAGGAATCAGCACCGGCACGCTCGACCATCGCGACCACTGCGCTGGACTCCCAAGGCGTGCTTATAAGCGCTTCCTTGGCTTCCGACGGAGTTGGCGAAGCCTTGATCAGGGCGATGACCGGGTCGATGTTCGACAGTGCAACAGCCTGACCTTCCAGGATATGGCCACGTTCACGGGCTTTACGCAGTTCGAACACGGTACGACGGGTTACGACTTCGCGACGGTGACGTACGAAGGCTTCCAGCAGATCCTTCAGGTTGAGGATCCGTGGGCGACCGTCAATCAGCGCAACGATGTTGATGCCGAAAACACTTTGAAGCTGAGTCTGGGCATAGAGGTTGTTGAGGACCACCTCAGGCACTTCACCACGACGCAGCTCGATCACGACGCGCATACCGTCCTTGTCGGACTCGTCGCGCAGCTCGGTGATGCCTTCGAGCTTCTTCTCTTTGACCAGCTCGGCGATCTTCTCGATCAGACGCGCCTTGTTCAACTGGTAAGGCAGTTCGGTAATGACGATCTGCTGACGACCACCGACCTTGTCGATGTCTTCGATGATCGAACGGGCACGCATGTAGATGCGTCCGCGACCGGTACGGTAGGCTTCGATGATGCCGGCGCGACCGTTGATGATCGCAGCAGTCGGAAAGTCCGGGCCGGGGATGAATTGCATCAACTCATCGACGGTCAACTCAGGGTTGTCGATGAGCGCCAGGCAACCGTCGATGACTTCACCAAGGTTGTGCGGCGGGATGTTGGTCGCCATGCCCACGGCGATACCGCTGGAGCCGTTGACCAACAGGTTGGGGATCTTGGTCGGCATGACCGCGGGGATCATTTCGGTGCCGTCGTAGTTCGGCACCCAGTCCACGGTTTCTTTATGCAGGTCGGCCAGCAGCTCGTGCGCCAGCTTGGTCATGCGCACTTCGGTGTATCGCATGGCCGCGGCGTTGTCGCCGTCGACCGAACCGAAGTTACCCTGGCCGTCTACCAGCAGGTAGCGCAGGGAAAAAGGCTGGGCCATACGAACGATGGTGTCATACACCGCAGTATCACCATGGGGGTGATACTTACCGATCACGTCACCGACAACACGGGCAGATTTCTTGTACGGCTTGTTCCAGTCGTTACCCAGCTCGCTCATCGCGAACAGTACGCGCCGGTGCACGGGCTTCAAGCCATCGCGCGCATCAGGCAGTGCCCGCCCGACAATTACGCTCATTGCGTAATCGAGGTAGGACTGCCTCATCTCGTCTTCGATATTGACCGGGATGATTTCTTTGGCCAGTTCGCCCATGAGAAGCCTGATTCCTTTTTCTGGTGAAACTTCGTCGCATCCATATGGGACGAACGAAGCTCGTCGATGCAGGCTTGGTGCCATGCCTCGACTTACGACAAATCAACGAGTTATGCCATGGATCTGCGCAGTAAAGGCAGCCACATCGGGCTACCTTGGAAACCGCCGGATGTTATCACAATCGCCGCCACGCACCTATCCCCCAGACGCGCATGGAGCATAGTTAGTGGACCGGTGACAGCCTGATAGGGGACCAGAGAAGCTTAGAGGTGTTATTGCGCCCGATTCGCAAGCGAAATGCTGCTTCAGGTGCTGCAGACCGCGTCATCGCTCATCGCGGGCAAGCCTCGCTCCTACAGAACATCGGGGACTTGTAGGAGCGAGGCTTGCCCGCGAAAGCGATTTAACAGACGCCAACCACCATCAATGCAGCCGCTTGCGACACATCAACTGAGCCAGTTTCGCGGTATCGGGCCGCTCGACAATGCCTTTTTCGGTGACGATGGCGTCGATCAGGTCCGCCGGGGTGACGTCGAAAACCGGATTGAAAGCGCCCACATCAGCCCCGACGCGCTTGCCGCCGACTTCCAGCAGCTCACTGCCATCACGCTCTTCGATAGGAATATCGTCACCGCTGGCCAAGGTCATGTCGATGGTCGAACTCGGCGCCACCACCATGAAGCGCACCCCGTGGTGCATGGCGCACACCGCCAACTGATAGGTGCCAATCTTGTTCGCCACATCGCCATTGGCGGTAATCCGGTCAGCACCGACGATCACCCAGGTCACGCCCTTGGTTTTCATGATGTGTGCCGCGGCCGAGTCGGCATTCAGCGTGACGGGAATACCTTCGTTGGCCAACTCCCAGGCAGTGAGCCGCGAGCCCTGCAACCAAGGCCGGGTTTCATCGGCGTAGACCCGCTCCACCATACCTTCCAGCCAGGCACCACGAATCACTCCCAGCGCCGTGCCAAAGCCGCCCGTGGCCAAGGCGCCAGTATTGCAATGCGTCAAAATGGCTTGAGCATTGCCCTGATGCTTGCGGATCAGATCGACACCCAATTGCGCCATGGTCAGATTGGCTTCGCGATCGCTTTCATGAATGGCCAAGGCCTCCGCCTCAAGGACCGACAACGGATCGGCATGCCCTTTTAGCCGTTCAAGACGCTCGCGCATGCGGTTCAGCGCCCAGAACAGATTGACCGCCGTCGGCCGCGAATCCGCGAGCAAGGCAAAATCCTCCTCAAGAGCTGCCTGCCAGTCACCGCCGGCGGCAAACCGCGTGCGCGCCGCCAGCACTACACCATAGGCCGCACTGATGCCAATGGCCGGGGCACCACGCACAACCATCGAGCGAATGGCTTCGGCCACACCGGCTGCACCGGTGTAGGCAATCCAGCGTTCTTCGAACGGCAAAATGCGCTGATCGAGCAGATAAAGGGCATCATCCCGCCAATCGATGGCCTTTACCTTCTCCGCAGCCAACAGTCGATCGCGCATGCCTCACCCCGTACTCATGTACAAAAGCCGCCGATTATAGCGATCCGCCCGCGAAGACGCTCGGGTATACTTCGCCATCCTTTATAAAGCACTGGAACCCACCCTCGATGCCGAACCCTGCCGCTGCGCTCGACTTATTATTGCTGCCGACCTGGTTGGTACCTGTCGAACCCGCCGGTGTGGTCCTCAAAGAGCATGGCCTGGGCATCCGTGACGGCCGCATTGCATTCATCGGCCCGCGCGCCGACGCCTTGAAACTCAACGCCACTGAAGTCCGCGAATTGCCGGGCATGCTGCTCAGCCCTGGCCTGATCAATGCTCACGGGCACGCGGCGATGAGCCTGTTTCGCGGCCTGGCCGATGACTTGCCGCTGATGACCTGGCTGGAGCAGCACATCTGGCCCGCCGAAGCCAAGTGGGTCAATGAGGACTTTGTTCGCGATGGCACCGATCTGGCCATCGCCGAACAGCTTAAAGGCGGCATCACCTGTTTCTCGGACATGTATTTCTTCCCGAAAGTCGCCAGTGAACGCGTGCATAACAGCGGTATTCGCGCACAAATTGCCATCCCGATCCTCGACTTTCCGATTCCCGGTGCAAGCGATGCCGATGAGGCCATCCGTCAGGGCATCGAGCTGTTCGGCGATCTCAAGCACCATCCGCGCATCAAGATCGCCTTCGGCCCTCATGCACCCTACACCGTCGGCGACGAGAACCTCGAGAAAATCCGGGTCATTGCCGAGGAGCTGGATGCCTCGATTCATATGCACGTCCATGAGACCGCGTTTGAAGTACAGCAATCCGTCGAGCAGCGCGGCGAGCGACCAATGGCCCGCCTGGGGCGCCTGGGCTTGCTCGGTCCGCGCTTCCAGGCCGTTCACATGACACAAGTCAGCGATGACGACCTGGCTTTGCTGGTAGAAAGTAACAGCAGCGTGATTCATTGCCCGGAATCGAACCTGAAACTGGCCAGTGGTTTCTGCCCGGTCGAGCGTTTGTGGCAGGCCGGGGTCAACGTTGCTGTCGGCACTGATGGCGCAGCCAGCAACAATGACCTGGATCTGCTCGGCGAAATCCGCACCGCAGCACTTTTGGCCAAGGCCGTCGCTGGCTCGGCGACCGCCCTGGATGCCCATCGCGCATTGCGCATGGCCACGCTCAACGGCGCACGAGCTCTGGGACTGGACGCCGAAGTCGGCTCACTGGAAGTCGGCAAAGCTGCCGACCTGGTGGCCTTTGACCTCTCCGGCCTGGCGCAGCAACCCATTTACGACCCGGTCTCGCAGCTTGTATATGCCACCGGCCGAGACTGTGTGAAACATCTTTGGGTCGCCGGCAAGCAATTGCTCGACGACCGGCGCCTGACCCGCCTGGATGAACAACAGCTTTGCGCCACAGCCATAGCCTGGGGCAAACGCATCAGCGGTCATCGCCAATAGATAGAAACTTTGAACTGACATTCAAGGCTTACCACAGAATTTATTAGATTTAGAGGATGCCCCATGAGCAACGTCGACCACGCTGAAATTGCCAAATTCGAAGCCCTGGCCCATCGCTGGTGGGACCGTGAAAGCGAGTTCAAACCGCTACACGACATCAACCCGTTGCGGGTCAACTGGATTGACGAGCGGGTAAAACTGGCCGGCAAAAAAGTCCTCGACGTCGGCTGCGGCGGCGGCATCCTTAGCGAAGCCATGGCCCTGCGCGGCGCAACGGTGATGGGTATCGACATGGGCGAAGCGCCGCTGGCCGTGGCCCAGCTGCATCAACTGGAATCCGGCGTCAGCGTCGAGTACCGGCAGATCACCGCCGAGGGCCTGGCCGAAGAAATGCCGGAGCAATTCGACGTGGTCACCTGCCTGGAAATGCTCGAACACGTGCCAGACCCCTCTTCGGTGATCCGCGCCTGCTTCCGCATGGTCAAGCCAGGCGGCCAAGTGTTCTTCTCCACTATCAATCGCAATCCGAAGGCATTCCTGTTCGCCGTTGTCGGCGCCGAATACATCATGAAACTGCTGCCGCGCGGCACCCACGACTTCAAGAAATTCATCCGCCCTTCCGAACTCGGCGCCTGGAGCCGCTCGGCCGGTCTGACGGTCAAGGACATCATCGGTCTGACCTACAACCCGCTCACCAAGCACTACAAGCTGGCGACGGACGTTGACGTCAACTACATGATCCAGACCCTGCGGGAGGAATAAGCCCATGCGTATCAGAGCGGTTCTTTTCGACATGGACGGCACTCTGCTCGACACCGCACCGGACTTTATCGCCATTTGCCAGAGCATGCGCGCCGATCGCGGCCTGGCACCGGTTTGCGACAAGCACATCCGCGACGAAATCTCCGGCGGTGCGCGGGCCATGGTTGCCGTGACCTTTTCGATGGACCCGGAATCACCGGGTTTCGAGGAACTGCGCCTGGAGTTTCTGGAGCGCTACCTGAAAGACTGCGCAGTCCATAGCAAACTTTTCGATGGTATGGCCGAGCTGTTGGCGGACATCGAAAAAGCCAATCTGATCTGGGGCGTCGTCACCAATAAGCCGGTACGTTTTGCCGAACCGATCATGCAGCAACTAGGGTTGGCGGAGCGTTCGGCGGTGCTGATCTGCCCGGATCATGTGAAAAACAGCAAACCTGATCCCGAACCACTGATCCTCGCTTGCAAGATGCTCGACCTGGATCCGGCCAACGTGCTGTTTGTTGGCGATGACCTACGCGATATCGAGTCAGGCCGCGACGCAGGCACCAAAACTGCCGCAGTGACCTGGGGCTATATTCATCCAGACGACAACCCCAGTCATTGGGGGGCGGATGTGGTGGTCGATCATCCACTGGAGTTGCGTAAGGTTCTGGATAGCGCCCTGTGTGGTTGCTGAGCGACTTTCCTGATGGTTTGCGTGGCTGATCGCCTTTCCTGTGGTGGGAGCGAGCTTGCTCGCGATGGTCGTTAACGATAACGCGTGTTTCCTGACCAAACGCGTCAGCTTCAAGTCCATCGCGAGCAAGCTCGCTCCCACAGGGGGGGGCTTCTGTGAATTTTGTTGAGGTTTCTTATGTTTGATTACTCCGCCCGCCCTGAATTGCTCAAAGACCGGGTCATCCTGGTCACCGGCGCTGGCCGTGGCATCGGAGCTGCTGCCGCGAAGACCTTTGCAGCTCATGGCGCCACCGTGCTGCTGCTGGGCAAGACCGAAGCCAATCTGACCCGGGTCTATGACGAAATCGAAGCGGCCGGTCATCCACAACCCGCAGTCATTCCGTTCAACCTGGAAACCGCACTGCCGCATCAATACGATGAGCTGGCGGCCATGGTCGAAACCGAGTTCGGACACCTCGATGGCCTGCTGCACAACGCGTCGATCATTGGCCCGCGCACCCCGCTGGAACAGCTGTCCGGCGAAAACTTCATGCGCGTGATGCAAGTCAACGTCAACGCGATGTTCATGCTGACCAGCACCATGCTGCCGCTGCTCAAGCTATCCCAGGACGCATCGGTGGTGTTCACCTCAAGCAGTGTCGGACGCAAAGGCCGCGCCTACTGGGGCGCCTACGGGGTCTCGAAGTTTGCGACCGAAGGCTTGATGCAAACCCTGGCCGACGAACTGGACACCGTCGCACCAGTGCGCGCCAACAGCATCAACCCCGGCGCTACCCGCACCAGCATGCGGGCTCAGGCATATCCAGGCGAAAACCCGAGCAACAATCCGACACCTGAAGAAATCATGCCGGTCTATCTGTACCTGATGGGGCCGGACAGCACCGGCATCAACGGCCAGGCCTTCGACGCTCAGTAATCCCCTTCAACCACCGCGACGGAATACCGTCGCGGCGCACGCAACAAGGTCATCAGGCCTGTTATTGAAGCCAAACAAATGCCGCGGCGTCCATACGCATTGACGCCATTACCGACCAACCGATTGAATTATAACGATTTTTAATTTACCGAACCGAATGGCACGACTTTCGCTCTAACACTGTTCAGACACGCAGCGTGTTAGCGAAGCGGGCATCGCCTGAGCCGGGGCTTATAACGTTCGGCAAAGCAGACTAGACTGCAGTTACTTGTCCTACGGGACTGATGGACCAGTATGACGCGCAGCCCGAAGCCGCTCTCACCCAGCCTGTAAGACAGCATTACGTGCTTAGGGGCTCACACCATATGAAATCACCTACCCAGACCAACGCAATTGACTTTGATAGCGCCAAATTGCAACGCCTGGGCTTTGGTCAGCAGTCACCCCTTCTACAACGCCCCGTCAGCCTTGCGCAATTGCGCCAGCAACTAGGCCTACAGCTGCAAACCAGTCTTGAGCCACAGCACATTCTGGGATTGTTCTTCCGCGAAATTCAGCGACTCGTTCCACTGGATGCCTTGAGCTACCAGCACCAGGCCAGCGATTTGCGCCTGGCGTTCGGCCAGCGCGGACACCATTGCGTGAGCTACAGCCTCAGCCATGAGGGCGAACACTTGGGTGAGCTGGTGTTTCGACGCAATCAGCGCTTTAGCGAACAGGATCTGGGTAACCTGGAGTCTCTACTGTCTTCCCTGCTCTACCCGATCCGTAATGCCTTGCTATACCGGGCAGCCACTCGTAGCGCGCTGCGCGACCCGCTGACGGACACCGGCAACCGGATCGCCATGGATCAGACGTTTCAACGGGAAATCGAAATGTCCCGTCGGCATCTGCAACCGCTATCGCTGTTGATGCTGGATATCGACCACTTCAAGAGAATCAACGACAGCCACGGTCACGGCGCAGGCGACAAGGTACTCAAGGCCGTAGCCGCCTCGATCAAGGACCAGTTGCGCAATGTCGATATGGTGTTTCGATATGGTGGGGAGGAGTTTCTGATCCTGCTCTCCAACACTGGCCGAGAGGCCGCCGCCATGGTTGGCGAGCGGCTACGTCATGCAGTACAGGCTCAGGATTATTTAGCGGATGACACGCTTATCGAACTCACAGTAAGCCTTGGCTGCGCCACCTTGTTACCCGGTGAGTCAGCCGAAAGCCTGTTGCGCCGGGCAGACAGCGCTTTGTATGTGGCAAAACGTGAAGGCCGCAACCGGCTGGCGATGGCGGGGTAAACCTGTCGGCTGGAGTCAATCCTCGGCCAGCGCCATGTGCTTACGAACCACCGGAGCCTTTTCCAGCTGCATGCAACGTTCCAGGAACAGGTACATGTAGTCGTAGCTCTTGCAAATGGCCTGGCGTAACTCGACTTGCAGTGATTTGTCTGGGTTCAGACCCGCCAGCGTGCAGATGATTTCCAACGCCTCCCATGGATGAGCATCATCGTACTGGGCATGCATTTTCAACCACTTCATCGCTCGCTTGCGGTCTTCCTCCGGGAACGCCGCCGCATAGATGCCATTGGAGCAAACCAGCGCCGACCACTCGCCTGTAGCCCCCTCAATGGCATAGTTGGTCGCGGCAATCGCCACGATCAGCGAATCGGCCGAACTGGTGTGCCAGCACCAATGACTCAGGGCATGAAGCTCTGGCGCTACCTGTTGCGCCTGTAAATCTTCCAGACTGACGCCGTGCGCACGACTCCAGTGCACCCAATAATCAGCATGATTGAGTTCTACTCGAATGTTACGCATCAGCCAGCGTCGCGCCATGTCCTCGCCGGGATGACGTGCAAAGCGGGTCTTGGTCAGATTTTGTGCCATATACAAAGCGAACTGCTCAACGACAGGCCAGCCACCGATCAGGTACTGACGCATGGTTTTGGCGCTGAGCTTGTTGTCGCGCATGCGCTGATACAGTTCGTGCTCGACCACCCGGCGTTTGCTCTCGCTGCAATCCTGGATCAGCTTCTGAGCCCAGGCGGGATAACTTGCGGCTTCCATAAGCGGGCCGGTTCTGTTGAACGTGTCGATCACTGTCGAGCTCCTTTTGATTGTGATTGTACGGATCAGCAAGAGATTTCAACGGAACGTGCCAGGCGCCTTGAATAACAAAGGCTGTGGTCGCGCGGGCCGACACTGCAGGCTGTCACAGGTAAACAATTGCGGGCGTTGGATAATGTACCCTTGAGCGTAATCCACTCCGATTTCCAGCAAGGCCTGCTCAATCTGAGGTGTTTCAACAAACTCTGCAATCGTGCGCTTACCCATGACATGACCGATGTGATTGATCACTTCGACCATAGCGCGGTTAATCGGGTCGTCCAGCATATCCTTTACGAAACTTCCATCGATCTTCAAGAAGTCTACAGGTAAATGTTTAAGATAGGCGAACGAGGACATACCAGCACAAAAGTCATCTAGTGAGAAATGGCATCCCAAGCCTTTGAGCTCATTAATAAATCTAATTGCACTTCCCAGATTGGAAATTGCACTGGTTTCTGTGATTTCAAAACAAATCATTTCAGGAGGGACAGCGTAGGCAATGAACTGCTCACGCAGGAAGTCCAGGAAGTCGTCATCTCCGATAGTAATGCCCGAGAGGTTTATCGCACACATGGCCATCGGCCCTTCGCGCTCTTCAGCAATACATTGGGCGATGATCTTGAATACATTCTGTACCACCCAACGATCCAGCGATGTCATCAACCCGTAACGTTCGGCGGCGGGAATAAAGCTGTTGGGCAGAATCATTCGCCCTGCTTCGTCATGCAACCGCAGCAATATTTCGATATGCCCGCCCCCGCGCTCCGTCTGACCCAACGCAGCGATTTCCTGGGCATATAAACAAAAGCGGTTTTCCTCCAGCGCCATGTGCAGTCGTTGCACCCACGCCATCTCGCCAAAGCGCAAGGACAACTCCGAATCGTCGGCATGGTAGACCTGCACCCGATTACGCCCTTTCTCTTTGGCCATGTAGCAGGCCATATCGGCAGCACGCAATGACGCCTCAAGGGTTGTGGGCGTTTGCGCGACGTGAACCAGGCCGATGCTGACCGTGGTCAGAAAAGGCCGGCCCTTCCATACGAAATGGAGGTTCTGCACGGTCTGGCGCAACCCCTCGGCGATCTTCTCTCCGGCGTCCGGCGGGCAGTTTTCAAGCAAAATGCCGAATTCATCTCCACCCAGGCGCGCCAGGGTATCGCCTTCGCGCAAGCCCGATTGCAACAAGGCACAGATATGCCGAAGCAGTTCATCGCCCGCTGCATGCCCGCACGTGTCATTGACCAACTTGAACTGATCCAGGTCGAGAAACATCAAGGCATGGCGGCCCGGCTGGCGTGCCAGATTGTGCAGGGCTTGTTCGAGCCGATATTCGAATTCGCGACGATTGGCCAGGCCCGTCAGAGCATCGTGAGTCGCCTGCCATGACAGATTGGCGATGTATTGACGCTCTTGTGTCATGTCGTGCAGCACCAGTACCGTGCCGCTGACTTTACCGGCGTTCTGGATCGGCGCGCCGACCAGGGTGACCGACACGGTACTGCCGTCCAGGCGCTGAATGAGTTTGGAGTGCTCACTGCCACCACTGAGTTGACCACTCAAAATGTGCTCGATCAGGGTAAAACCATCAGTCTGGGCGTTTTCATCCAAAAGATTGAATAACGCAGCCAACGGCAGACCGTTGGCCTGCTCGGCTTTCCAGTGAGTCAGCTCTTCAGCCGCCGGGTTCATGTAAGCGATCGCTCCCCCGACATCCGTAGTGATAACGCCATCACCAATGGATTGCAGCGTGATTTGCGCCCGTTCTTTTTCCAGCTGCAAGGCATCGGCAAATGCGTGGCGCTGCTTCAGAAGCTTGTGGGTACGCAATAGTGCCAGGGCGATCAACCCCAGCGCTGTGGCCAGATTGGTGTACAGCAACAATCTCAGAATGACCCGAGACCCTTCGCCCAATGCATCGCTAAAGGCCTTGGCAGCGGGCGTCACACTGTCGTTAATGGCAAGTATCAAGGCCTTCCAGCGCTGAAAATCGGCAGGTTTGGCTTGATCACTGATGATGCCCCGGTGCATCTCCCTGGCGACAGTATCCAGTTGTAGCAGGTAGCTATCGCCAACAGTCCATCGACTGATGGCTTCTTCCAGGTAGCTGAAGTGGCGAAAGTTCAGGTACAACCAGATCAGGCTTGATATGTCATCCGGATGGTTACCACCATTGAGGATCCCCAGACGTGCAGCGTCAAGGTCCGGGGGCTGACGATCCAGGGCGATACGCAGCTCATGCCCACCCTGCGGCACGGCGATGGCGTGCTGGTACTTGAGAAAAATCGCTTCGTCGCGGCTGTCGGCATACAGATTGAGGTAATAGATAGCGTCTTTCTGGCCCTTGGACCACAGACTTTCACCCGCAACATAGCCGCGCACCGCTGACAGAACGTACAGGCTGACGCCGCCCAGCAATGCCTGAAATAACACAACGGCAATAAATGGCCAGACGATACCCAATAATCGTGGTGTTCCGAGAGTCCGCGTTTGCTTCATGAGGTCCCTTGCATAAGCACTGCCAGATGAACACCCGAGTGAGCTCTGCTCCTAACAGCACAGACTAGGCTAATTTCCAATAATTCGAACTGATCGATGCGTCGTTCGAAATCTATTTAGTTGCAAGGCAAAAGTTGAACGCCGCAAGAGCAACATTTTTCCTAAGGAATTCAAGCACTAAGCACAGAAAAGCGGTCAAAACTCAAGGTTGTTGAACTTGCTGCAGATGGCCATAAAGCTTGGCGTACAGGCCGCCGTCGGCAATCAGCTGCTGATGGTCGCCATCTTCGGCAATATGCCCGCCATCAAACACAAGTACTCGATCAGCCTGTTTTACCGCAGACAGACGGTGAGCAATGATTAATGTTGTCCTGCCGTTTAAATAGCGCGCCAGCGCCTGGTGCAGGTTGTACTCGGTAGCAGCGTCCAGCGCAGAGGTGGCCTCATCGAGTATCACCACCTTGGGTTCAGCCAGGACCATCCGCGCAATAGCCAGACGCTGTCGCTGACCGCCAGACAAGCGCACCCCGGAGCGCCCGACGATACTATCCAGCCCCTGCGGCAAGGCTTTGACGGTGGTATCCAGTTGGGCAATTTCCAGCGCCTGCCAGCAGGCCTCATCACTGCGTAAACGCCCCATGGTCAGGTTGGCCCGTACCGTATCGTTGAACAGCGCCGGGTGCTGCAGCACGACTGCGACATGCTCGCGCACGGTTTCCAGACCGATTTCCTGTTGGGTCGAACCGCCGAAGCGGATGCTGCCCGACAGCGGCGTATAGAGCCCTAGAAGCAATTGCACCAGGGTACTTTTGCCACCACCGCTGGCACCAACGATCGCGACTTTTTCGCCGGGAGCAATGGACAGGTTCATCTGATCCAGCACCAATTCGTCGCCGTAACCGAAGCTCAAACCGCGGACCTCGATCCCCACCGTCTCGCGCCCCTGAAAAGGGTTATTACCACCGGGATACTGCGGCTCATCGGCACGCGACAGCAACTCATTGATCCGCGTCAACGCCCCACCCGCCGAGTAGTAGGCGTACTGCAAATTGAGCAATTGCTCGACCGGACCGATCATGAACCAGAGATAACTGAACACCGCCAGCATCTGGCCAATGGACAGGTCAGAGAACAGCACGGTGAGCATGGCCGCCGCACGAAAGATGTCGATGCCAAACTGGAACAGTAAACCGCTGGCCCGGCTGGAGGCGTCGGTCTTCCATTGTGAGTTCACGGCATAGTCGCGAACTTCCTGCGCCCGCAGGCCCAGACGCCCGAGGAAAAAGCCCTGGCGATTGCCAGCGCGGACTTCCTGGATCGCATCAAGGGTTTCGGTGAGCGCCTGGGTAAATCGCGAAGTGCTGTCGTTCTCCAGTTTTTTCAGGTGTTTGACCCGTTTGCCCAGTTGCACCGTGGCGTAAATCACCAGCGGATTGAACAGCAGAATCAACAACGCCAGCTGCCAGTGCATCCAGACCAGAATGCCTGCGGTCCCGACCAGTGTCAGCATGGCCACCAGAAAGCGACTGAGGGTTTCACCCACAAATTTATCAACGGTATCCAGATCGGTGACCAAATGGGTGGTCACCGTACCGCTGCCCAGACTTTCGTACTCGCCGAGGGAGATGCGCTTGAGTCGCTCGATCAGCCTGACACGAATGCGGTAGACGATATCTTTGGCCAGGCTTGCGAACAATCGCGCCTGCAGCACGTTGAACAGCAACGCGCCGCAACGCAGTGTCAGGGTGATCAGCAACATCAGGCCGATGTAACCTGCGGCTCTTTGCCAGTCTGTCGGTAGAGCGTGATTCATGACCTTGAGCGCGGCATCGCCACGCCCCAGCAGCACTTCATCCACCAACAATGGCAACAGCAAGGGGATCGGCACGCTGCACAGCGTCGCCAACACCGCTACGCCGTTGGCAATCCACAGGGATTTCTTGTGATGTAGCGCCAAACGGCGGATTTCCGCCCAACTCAGTCGATCGATTCGCTTGGGTTGCTCCACACTATCGGGTTGATCATGCACAGGCGGCACGCTCCAGCCAACGACCGAGCAATGGGGAGAGTTCGTTCAGCGGCTGATAGCCATTGGTCAACAGCGCCAGTTGACCATCGCGCTCAGCGAGTAAGGTCGGGAAACCAGCGATACCCAGGTCCTGCACCCAGGTGAAATCCGCCGCCGTCGCCGCGTGCTGCTCGGCGCGATCGAAAGCTGCTGCAAACTCGATACGCGGCACACCAGCTTTTTCAGCCAGATCCACCAGCACACTGGCGAGGGTGACGTCGCGACCTTCAGCATAAAAGGCGTGCTGAATCAGCTTGAGCAGTTTCCAGGCGCAATCCGGTGCCAGACTGCGCGCGGTGACCACCGCCCGGCAGGCCGGCTCGGTGTCATAGACAAAACCGTCGGGCAAAGCGCCCTCGAACTTGAACGGTTGGCCAGTGGCCTCGGTGACCGCCTGCCAATGCTCAAGGATGTAACGCCGCGTGGTCGGTTCCAGTGCTGCACCACTGCCGGTCCTTAAGCCGCCGACCACCAGGTGCAATTCAACGCCCGCGGCTTGAGCCTGCTCTACCAGGGCCTCGGCCACCGGAGCAAAGCCCCAGCACCAGGAACACATCGGGTCCATTACATAGAGCAGGCGTGCGGACATGGCTCAGGCCTCGGATGGCTGACGGTAGTTGAAACCAATCGGGTGCGGCTGGTTGCGGGCTTTCGCCAGTTCGATCTGCTTCTGCCGGTCGATGGCACTGCGTCGGGTTTTCTCGCTCAGCTTATCCCAGCAATGCGGGCAACTGATGCCGGCCACATAGTGCTCGCTGGCGCGGTCTTCGACACTGATGGGTGTACGGCAGGCATGACACTGATCGTAGTCGCCTTCACTCAAATCGTGACGCACGGTAACCCGGTTATCGAAGACAAAGCAGTCGCCGCGCCACTGACTTTCTTCCTGCGGTACCTCTTCGAGGTACTTCAGAATGCCGCCTTTGAGGTGATACACCTCGTCGAAGCCCTGGCTGAGCATGTAGCTCGAAGCCTTCTCGCAACGAATGCCGCCAGTGCAGAACATGGCGACTTTCTTGTGTTTGGCCGGATCGAAGTTGGCTTTGATGTAGTCAGGGAACTCGCGAAAACTGGTGGTTTTCGGGTCGATCGCGCCTTCGAAGGTGCCGATCGAGACTTCATAGTCGTTGCGGGTATCAATCAGCAGCACTTCCGGGTCACTGATCAGTGCGTTCCAGTTCTGCGGATCGACATAAGTGCCGACCTGTTTGTTCGGGTCGACACCGTCAACGCCGAGGGTGACGATCTCTTTCTTGAGCTTGACCTTGGTCCGATAGAACGGCTGATCTTCGCAGTACGACTCTTTGTGATCGATGTCGTCCATGCGTGGATCGCTCTTCAACCAGGCCATGAGCCCGTCGATGCCTTCACGGCTACCGGAAACGGTGCCGTTGATGCCTTCTTCAGCGATCAACAACGTGCCTTTGATGCCGTTATCGACCATCGCCCGCAGCAATGGCTCGCGCAGGGCAACGTAATCCTCAAGGGTGACGAACTTATACAGTGCCGCCACGACAATGTTTTGTGTCATGGGTAATCTCCAGGTGGCTACCCTCGTAAAGGGTGAACCGGACGCAAAAAAAACGCGCCGACTGATTAGCGGCGCGTTGCGGATTCTAGCAAAAACAGCTGCGATTGGCTCTAGATCGTCAAGATCGTCCGAACGCGGCCCGAACCTTCAGCAGTTCCTGCAAAAGCCCGCCCTGCGCGCCCCCGCAGGAGCTGCTGCAGGCTACGAGCTTTTAATGCTTGCTGCCGCCGGCGCAAGTCGGCGATGCCGGAGCCGCGCCGATCTTCGCCCATTCTTCAGGCGTGTAGGTATGCAGCGCCAACGCATGGAACTCCCCCATCAGCTCGCCGAGAGTGGCGTAAACCTTCTGGTGGCGCTTGACGCTGTTAAGCCCGGCAAACTGTTCACTGACCAGCACTGCCTTGAAGTGGGTTTGCAACCCACGACTGTGCATATGGCTTTCATCCAGTACCTGCAGATGCTCGGGCTGCAATGCGCTCAGCGCCGATTCAATACGTTGTTGCATGGTCATTCCCGACTCCGCTCAAGGCTTTTTCTTGGCCGGCGCTTCTGCGGCTTTTGGCTCAAGTTCGGCGGTCATGTCAGCGAGCAGCTTGTTGACCACAGGTACCGCACTTTCCAGTTTGGCCTGAGTCATCTGGGCCGATTGCTGAGTCAGCTGCGGCATTTTTTCCAGGACTTTCTTGCCCAGCGGCGACTGGTAGAACGCTACCAGGTCCTTGAGTTCGGACTCGCTGAAGTTGGTGGTGTAGAGCTTGACCATGTCCGGCTTGAGTTTATTCCAGCCAATGGCCTGGTCCAGAGCGGCGTTGGCCTTGGCCTGGTAGGTTTCCAGCAGGGCTCTTTTGGACTCCGGGGCCTTGGTTTGTTCAAAGCGCTGGGCGAACATTTGCTGCACTTGCATGTACACCGGGGTACCGAGCTTGTCGGCGTGTGCCAGAGTCAGGAAGGCTTCGGCACTGGCGTTGTGGCTGGCGGTATCGGCAAGAACCTGGCCGCTGGCGCAAACCAGAACAACCGCGGTACAGATGGCACGAAAACGAGTCATCAAGTTTCCTTTTCTAGCTGGCGAGGTAAAACCCCAAGGGCGACCATTCTGCGCCTAAAAAACTCTGTCGCTCAACCCCAAGCCTTGCCACACCTGATTTGCAAGGGTTGAACGGTAGAAAAATCGACTAATGGAACCCTAATGGCAGATCACGGCCTAAACTGGCGAATCAGACCAACAGGAGTGCGACCGATGAGCCGTATCGAAACCGACAGCCTTGGCCAGATTGAAGTCCCTGATGACGCCTACTGGGGCGCTCAAACGCAACGCTCGCTGATCAACTTCGCCATCGGCAACGAACGCATGCCGATTACGGTGCTGCACGCACTGGCACTGATCAAGAAGGCCGCTGCACGGGTCAACAACCGCAATGGCGACCTGCCCGCCGACATCGCCCGCCTGATCGAACAGGCCGCCGACGAGGTGCTCAATAGCGAGCATGATGCCCAGTTCCCGCTGGTGGTCTGGCAGACCGGCAGCGGCACCCAAAGCAATATGAACGTCAACGAGGTAATCGCCGGGCGCGCCAATGAACTGGCCGGCAATCCGCGCGGCGGCAAAAGCCCGGTGCATCCCAACGATCACGTCAACCGCTCGCAGAGCTCCAACGACTGCTTCCCCACCGCCATGCACATCGCTGCCGCCCAAGCGGTGCAGCAACATCTGCTGCCGGCAATCAACGAACTGTCCGGTGGTTTGGCACAGCTGTCGGCAGGGCACATGAAGCTGGTCAAGACCGGCCGTACGCACATGATGGACGCGACGCCGATCACCTTTGGCCAGGAACTCTCAGCGTTTATAGCGCAGCTCGACTATGCCGAACAGGCGATTCGAAGCGCGTTGCCTGCGGTGTGCGAACTGGCTCAGGGCGGCACCGCCGTTGGCACGGGGCTCAACTCGCCTCACGGTTTTGGCGAAGCGATCGCTGCCGAACTGGCCGCCCTCTCCGGTCTGCCGTTCGTCACTGCACCGAACAAGTTTGCCGCACTGGCCGGCCATGAGCCGCTGACCACGTTATCCGGCGCGCTGAAAACCCTCGCCGTGACCCTGATGAAAATCGCCAATGATCTGCGCTTGCTGGGCTCTGGCCCTAGAGCCGGTTTTGCAGAAGTAAAACTGCCAGCCAATGAACCCGGCAGTTCGATCATGCCCGGCAAGGTCAATCCGACCCAATGCGAAGCGCTGTCGATGCTCGCCTGCCAGGTACTGGGCAACGATGTGGCCATCGGCTTCGCCGCCAGCCAGGGCCACCTGCAACTGAACGTGTTCAAACCGGTGATCATCCATAACCTGCTGCAATCGATCCGTCTGCTGGGCGATGGGTGCAGCAACTTCCAGCAGCATTGCATTGCCGGACTGGAACCTGACCCTGTGCAAATGGCGGCGCACCTGGAGCGCGGCTTGATGCTGGTGACGGCGCTGAACCCGCATATCGGCTATGACAAGTCAGCAGAAATCGCCAAGAAAGCCTATGGCGAAGGCCTGACCCTGCGCGAGGCTGCGCTGCAATTGGGTTATCTGACAGATGCAGAGTTCGATGCCTGGGTCAGACCGGAGAATATGCTGGAGGCTGGCAAACAGGGGTAGAAGCTGGCGCAGCCTGCGATGATCGTTCCCACGCTCTGCGTGGGAACGCCTTACCGGACGCTCCGCGTCCGCTTTGTGACGCAGAGCGTCACGGGCTGCATTCCCACGCGGGAGCATGGGAACGATCAAAGATCGCAGCCTGCGCGATTGCGTTTTCCCGCCATCAAACCCTTGAAGCAAACAATGCCTGATGCTGACGGCACTGCTCGGCAGTGAGCATGAACACGCCGTGGCCGCCGCGTTCAAATTCCAGCCAGGCGAAATCCACTTCCGGGTACAGCGCTTCGACGTGCACCTGGCTGTTGCCGACTTCGACGATCAGTAAACCTTTTTCGGTCAGGTGATCCGCCGCTTCGCTGAGCATGCGTCGCACCAGATTCAAGCCGTCCTCACCACAAGCCAGCCCCAGTTCTGGCTCATGCTGGTATTCATCCGGCATGTCGGCGAAATCTTCAGCATCGACGTACGGCGGATTGGAAACGATCAAGTCGAAGCGCTGGCCCGGCAGCCCATCGAAACCATCACCTTGAACTGTGAATACGCGCTCGTCGACACCGTGACGCTCGATGTTCTGATTGGCAACTTCCAGGGCTTCGAACGACAGGTCGGCCAGCACCACTTCAGCGTTCTGGAATTCATAAGCGCAGGCAATGCCGATGCAGCCGGAACCTGTGCACAGGTCAAGAATGCGTGCAGGCTCGGCGCCCAACCACGGTTCGAAACGTTTTTCGATCAGCTCGCCGATCGGTGAACGCGGGATCAGCACTCGCTCGTCAACGATGAAACACATACCGCAAAACCACGCCTCGCCCAGCAAATAAGCCGTCGGGATTCGTTCCTCGATACGACGCTTGAGCAGCCGTTGCAGGTTGACCAGCTCGTCATCTTCCAGGCGGCAGTCCAGATAGCTGTCGGCAATTTCCCAAGGCAGGTGCAACGCGCCAAGCACCAATTGACGGGCTTCGTCCCAGGCGTTGTCTGTCCCATGGCCGAAAAACAAATCCTCCCCATGAAAACGGCTGACGGCCCAACGGATGTGGTCGCGCAAAGTGCGCAGGCGAGAAGTGATCACGGGGGCAAACTCCTGAAAAAACGACGGATGATTCTAACAGCCAAAACCGTCCCCGACGACGCATGAAAAACGCTGGTCTGATGTAGGAGTTATCCGTTTTTGAGTCTTTTGGTCGAACGCAGCAACCCTCTTGACAAGGCTGTAGGCCAGCAACCACGCAGCTTACGTTGGTAGCCATTCACAGAAGCGCTCTGCCAGAGGACAATGTCGCAAAAGCCCCACTCAAAGGAGCCCCAGAATGTCCGTTCCAAAGACGATGTTTCAACTCAGCGGCCGTGGTTATGCACCGGCCAATTTGGGCCATGCCAGTCTGGTCATCATCGACGCCCAGAAAGAGTACCTCAACGGTCCCCTGGCCCTGACCGGCATGGATGCTGCCGTCGCAAACATCAAGAAACTGGTTGCCGCAGCTCGCACTGCCGGTCGGCCGATCATACATGTACGCCACCTCGGCACCGTGGGTGGTCTGTTCGACCCTCAAGGCGAGCGCGGCGAGTTCATCCCGGGGCTGGAACCACAAGGTGACGAGACCATCATCGGCAAGTTGCTGCCGAGCGCCTTCCATGGCACTGAACTGGAAAAGCGTCTGCAGGACTTCGGCTCGCTGGACCTGATCGTCTGCGGTTTCATGAGCCATTCCAGTGTCAGCACCACGGTGCGCGCGGCCAAGAACCTCGGCTTTCGCTGCACGCTGGTGGAGGATGCGTGTGCGACCCGCGATCTACCGTACAAGGGCGGAATCCTCAGCGCAGAACATGTGCAGCAGACCGAGATGGCCATCATGGCGGACAACTTTGCCACCCTTGCGCTGACCAAAGATCTGATCTGATCGACCGCTCAATGAGCGGCCCATCCAGCCGCTCATCCGCAAAAACCTCCCGGTCTCTGCAATTGTCTTAGCCTCAGGAACCACCCGGTCATCTCCCGGTCGAAGGGCCGATACCCATTGAGGAAGGTCGGAATGAAGATATCCGATGGATTTGACGCACGTCGCTTGCGCCCCAAAGGCCCAAGTAACTGGCGTTTTCGCCTGGGCGTAGCCTTTTCGGCAGTGCTGGCGATGTTTGGCCTGTTATTGGCGATGGCCGGTGCCGCCAGCCTTTTGGGCCACGCACCCGCGCTCGGCGAACTGAATGCCAGCCGAACCGGTTCGGCAGTCATTTTGGTGATGGGTCTATTGCTGCTGTACATCGGTATCAAGTTATGGCGTCGCTTCCGTCGCCGCCGGCGCCAGTCCAACGGGCTGAACATCGCGCCACACCTGATGAAAAAAAATGACTGAGTGCAGCGCGGCAGCTTTTTGTCATGCCCGATCCGCCTGGACTTGGGTAAACTAGCCGCCCTTCGCGGAGGCTGACATGCAAGACGACGATTTTTCCCTGTTCAAAAGCGAGATCCGCGGCGTCAAGCCGATCAAACATGATCGTGCCGAGACGGGCAAACCCAAGGCCGACCGTGCGCAAATCGCCAAACTGCGCCAGGCGGCTACCGTGCGCGCCGATGTGACCACCGTCGATGGCCTGTCCGATCAGTTTGTCATCGATGTCGGCCCGGAAGACGAGCTGATGTGGGCCCGTGACGGCGTTCAGGAAAGCCAGATGCGCAAGCTGAAGGTGGGCCAGATTCCTTTTGAAGGTAGCCTCGACCTGCACGGCATGAGCGTGGAAAAAGCCCGCGAGACTCTTTGGGCGTTTCTCGCTGAAGCGACCAGATTCGAAATCCGTTGCGTACGTGTCACCCACGGCAAGGCTGTGCGACTGGACGGCAAGCGGCCGATGATCAAGAGTCACGTCAACACCTGGTTGCGCCAGCACCCTCAGGTGCTCGGCTTCACTTCGTGCCAGGCTAAACATGGCGGTGCCGGTGCAGTTTATGTGATGCTCAAACGCACCATGATGGAAGGTCGTGACGAGTAAAGCGGTGTTGTCACGCTTGCAGCGCCGTGTCCGTCACCGTACCCTTGCCCTTTGCGTAAAATCCCACAGGTAGTTTCATGTCCCTGGAACAGAATTACACGGCGATTCTCGGCCAGCTTGGCGAGGACGTCTCCCGCGAAGGTTTGCTCGACACGCCAAAACGTGCCGCCAAAGCCATGCAGTACCTTTGCCGCGGTTATGAGCAAACGCTGGAACAGGTCACCAACGGTGCCTTGTTCAGTTCCGATAACAGCGAAATGGTGCTGGTCAAGGACATCGAGCTCTACTCGCTGTGCGAACACCACCTGCTGCCTTTCATCGGAAAAGCGCATGTCGCGTATATCCCTAGCGGCAAGGTGCTTGGCCTGTCGAAAGTCGCGCGGATCGTCGACATGTACGCCCGCCGCCTGCAGATCCAGGAAAACCTCAGCCGGCAAATCGCCGAAGCGGTCCAGGAAGTGACCGGCGCTCTGGGCGTTGCGGTAGTTATCGAAGCCAAACACATGTGCATGATGATGCGCGGTGTGGAGAAACAGAATTCGTCGATGATCACCTCGGTGATGCTCGGTGAGTTCCGCGAAAATGCGGCGACCCGCAGCGAGTTTCTCAGCCTGATCAAGTAAACCCGGCGAACAAAAGGACCGGCGTTCATCGCCGGTTTTTTTTCGTCGGTAAAAAATCAGGTAAGCTGCCGCCCCTTCACTTATGGGCAAGAGGCTTTAACCGTGTTCGTCAAAGCGCTTCGAGTCGGCCTGGGCCAACTCATCATCTTCATCGACTTCATCACCCGTCCGCGCAAGCAACAGCGCACCGGCGCCGCTCAGGCTAAGGTCGAGCAAGCCGCCAGGGACTTGACCCTGTATCAATTCCACGCCTGCCCGTTCTGCGTGAAGACTCGCCGCACCCTGCGCCGTCTGAATGTACCGGTGGCCCTGCGCGATGCGAAAAACAACCAACAGGATCGCCAGACCCTGCTGGAGCAAGGCGGCAAGATCAAAGTGCCGTGCCTGCGTATCGAAGAGAACGGCCAGACCACCTGGATGTATGAGTCCAAGGTGATCATTGATTATCTGGATAAGCGGTTTGCGGCAGCCTGAGCAACTTGTGTAGCGCTTACTGACGCCATCGCGAGCAAGGACAACGCGGAACCTGCAGGAGCCGGGCTTGCCCGCGATGCGGCGGGTACAGGCAACACAGGCTTCAGACAAAATTAAACCGGCCAATGAGCCCAATACCAGTCAGTTAAGGAATTTCAGGTTCAGCACTGTCCCCCGTAGCAGCTGCCGAAGGCTGCGTCCGGCGGCGAAGCCGTCGCAAATCCTGCTTCCACGATTTGTCTGGAATACCGCAGTGACTGTTTTACGACTGCTGCGCAGCCGGACGCAGGCTTCGCCAGCTACTACGGTTCGCGTAATGTCTTAACTGACTGGCATTAGCCAATGAGCCGGTTTAATTGTTTTTGCGGTCAGCTCAATCGAGCATTCCGATGTGCTTTGGATGGCTGGCCACACGCTGCATCCAGGCCTGAATCCCCGGATAGCGACTCAGGTCAAAGCCGCCTTCATGGGCGACATGGGTATAGGCGTACAGCGCGATATCCGCGATCGAATACTGCTCGCCCACCAGATACGGCGTGCGGGTGAGCTGATGCTCCATCACGTCCAACGCCTTGTAACCGCGTTTTTGCAGCTTTTCATATTCGTGGCGACGATCTTCCGGCAGGCCCAGATAGAGCTGGATAAACCGCGCTACTGCAATATACGGCTCGTGACTGTACTGCTCGAAGAACTGCCATTGCAGAACCTGGGTACGCAAGCGTGGTTCGCCCGGCAGGAACTCACTGCCGTCGGCGAGGAAGTTGAGGATCGCGTTCGACTCCCACAAGTAAGTGCCGTCCTCAAGTTCCAGCACCGGGATCTTGCCATTGGGATTCTTGGCCAGGAACTCGGCAGTCTGGGTGTCGCCCTTCAAAATATCCACGCTCTGCCACTGGAACTCGAGGCCCAGCAGATTGAGCATCAGCTTGATCTTGTAGCAGTTGCCCGAACGGTAATCGCCATAAACCTTGTACATAGCCCCTCCCCTTAAGCTTCCTGCGCAGCTTGTGCTTGACGTACGACGGCGGCCAGCCGCTTGAGACCTTCGTCCAGACGCGCTGAATCGATGTGGCTGAAATTCAGCCGCAAGTGACCTGGATTGCGATCCGGGTCGGAAAAAAACGGTTCGCCCGGCATGAACGCCACGTCCTGCGCCAGCGCCGGCTTGAGCAAAGTGCGGGTGTCCAGCGGTTTTTTCAAGGTCAACCAGAAAAACAGCCCGCCTTGAGGCACCTGCCAATCAGCCAGATCGGCGAAGTGTTTTTCAAGCGCCGCCTGAAAGGCATCGCGGCGCACGCGGTAAAAGCCACGCAGTTCGACCAGATGGTTGCGAAATTTTTCGGTGCCGATCCACTGCATCGCCTGCCACTGACCGACACGATTGGTGTGCAGGTCGGCTGACTGCTTGAGCCGCAACAGGTGCGGGAACAGATCCGGACTGGCAATCAAATAACCGACCCGCAGACCGGGTAGCAAGGTCTTGGACACCGTACCGGTGTAAATCCAGCTGGCCTTTTTCAAGCGACTGACGATCGGTGTGGCGCTGCCGTCATCGAAAGTCAGCTCGCGATAAGGTTCATCTTCGATCAGGGTCACGCCAAACTCGTCCAGCAACGCCGCCACCGCATCGCGTTTGGTCTCGCTGTAGCGCACCGCTGATGGGTTCTGGAAGGTTGGGATCAGGTAAATGAATGCTGGCTGGTGTTTTTCCAGGCGGGCGCGCAATTCCGGCAGATCCGGGCCGTCAGCTTGCAGCGGCACAGTCAGGCAGTGCGCACCGAACAGCTGGAAAATTTGCAGTGCCGCCAGGTAAGTCGGCGCTTCGAGAATGATCTCGGTGCCTTTGTCGATGTACAGCTTGGCGGCCAGATCGAGGGTCTGCTGGGATCCGCTGACCACCAATACCTGGCTGGCCTGGCACGGCACACCCAAGGCTCGAGCTTCGGCCGCAAGTGCTTCGCGCAATGCCGGCTCGCCTTCGCTCATGCCATATTGGCCCATCGACAGCGGCATGCCGGTCCATTCGATTTTGGGCAGCATCGCTTCGGCGGGCAGACCGCCAGCGAACGACATCACTTCCGGACGCTGGGCTGCGGCGAGGATTTCACGAATCAAAGAACTTTTAAGGCGCGAGACACGTTCGGAAAAAGCCATGGTGGTCACCGTAGCGAGGCTTGAGGAAAATAAGTCAAACTAGTTGACCGAAATTACGATGACACACGCAGATACGTCAATATGCTTGACCTTAAAAATCAAATTACTCAACAAGCCGCCATGGAAGCCTTTTTCTTCGGTTACCAGGCGTTCACCGCCAAAGCCGACGAAATGCTCGCACGCCGGGGCTTGAGCCGGGTGCATCAGCGCATCGTGTTTTTTATCGCCCGCTATCCAGGCCTCAGCGTGAAAGAACTGCTGACGGTGCTCGGGGTGAGCAAGCAAGCCTTGAACACTCCACTGCGTCAGTTGATGGAAATGCACCTGGTAAACAGCGTTGCGCCAGATTCGGACAAGCGTAAGCGTCTGCTGGAGCTGACCATCGAGGGCGCGCGCTTTGAGCAGTCGCTGCGACGTGAGCAGGTGAAACTTTTGCAGCGAGTGTTTGCCGAGGCCGGCGAGACTGCGGTGAATGGCTGGCTGGCGGTGAATAAGGCGCTGGGGGAAAACCGCTCGAGTTGAAGCCCCCCGCCTTTCCTGATCGTTCCCGCGCTCCGCGCGGGAATGCCGCCCTGGACGCTCTGCGTCCGCTTTGAAGCGTGACGCGGAGCGTCACAAGATGCATTCCCACGCAGAGCGTGGGAACGATCAATCAACGGGATCTGCCCCTCCCTCTCCATATATCCTTCCTTTCATCCTTTTCGCACACAAAAACAAAAACATTATTTGCTTTATTTGTATACAAAAGCATAATTCGCTTCGTGCGAGTTCCTGACCTTACAGTCAACAAAAGCCCGCAAGCCTTACATGCCTCAAAGAGCCGCTGCCCACCATCGCGTGTCCGGTTCTGGAAAAAACAATAAAACTCTTGAGGAGTACTCGCTGTGGAAAGCCGCAAATCCGAAGCCCCTACGCTGGACCTTTCACCGTCGTTGAACAACAGCTGGCTGGAACGCCTCTTCAAGCTCAGTTTGCACGGCACCACGGTGAAGACCGAGCTGATTGCCGGTCTGACAACCTTCATCACCATGGCCTACATCATCTTCGTCAACCCGAACATCATGGCTGACGCCGGGATCGACCACGGCGCTGCCTTCGTCGCTACCTGCATCGCCGCCGCGCTGGGTTGCCTGTTGATGGGCTTGTACGCCAACTGGCCGGTCGGCCTGGCGCCGGGCATGGGCTTGAATGCCTTCTTCACCTACACCGTGGTCGGCACCATGGGCTACAACTGGGAAACCGCGCTGGGTGCGGTGTTCATTTCCGGTGTGCTGTTCATGATTCTGACCCTGTCACGGGTGCGTGAGTGGCTGCTCAACAGCATTCCGGTGAGCTTGCGTTATGCGATGGGCGCAGGGGTCGGATTGTTTCTTGGCATCATCGGCCTGAAAACCTCCGGGATTATCGTTGACAGCCCGGCCACCCTGATCAAACTCGGCTCCCTGCGTGAGCCTGGTCCGCTGCTGGCAGCGGTCTGTTTCCTGATGATTGCGGTGCTCAGCTATCACCGGGTATTCGGCGCGATCCTGATCAGCATCATCAGCGTAACCGCTGCCGGCTGGGGACTGGGTTTGGTGCAGTACAACGGAATCTTCTCCACCCCACCCAGCCTTGCCCCGACCTGGATGGCCATGGACATCGCCGGCGTGTTCAACGTCAGCATGATCAGTGTGGTGCTGGCGTTTCTCTTCGTGCACATGTTCGACACCGCCGGCACCCTGATGGGCGTCGCGCAACGGGCCGGTCTGGTGAACGCTGATGGCAAGATCGAAAACCTCTCCCGCGCATTGAAAGCCGACAGTGCTTCCAGCGTGTTTGGCGCAATGGTCGGTGTGCCGCCGGTCACCAGCTATGTGGAGAGTGCCGCCGGTGTAGCCGCGGGTGGCCGTACCGGTCTGACGGCAGTCACGGTTGGCGTACTGTTCATTGCCGCGATGTTTTTCGCGCCGCTGGCTGGCATGATCCCCGCTTATGCAACCGCTGGCGCACTGATATACGTGGCGATGCTCATGATGGGCGGCATGGAGCACATCAAGTGGAGCGAAGCCACTGACAGCATTCCGGCGATTGTCACCATGATCATGATGCCGCTGACCTTCTCGGTCGCCGACGGTATCGCACTGGGCTTCATCAGTTATGTTGTGTTGAAGGCCGGTACCGGCAAACACAAGGAAATATCCATCAGTTTGTGGGTGCTGTGCGCGATCTTTATCGCCAAGTTCATTTTCTTGTAAGCAACAGACGCTTCAACCAGCCTCACCCCGCCGGGTGGGGCTTTTGCACATTAGGAGAAACGTGATGAATCTGGAAACCTGGCTGTTGTTCAGCGGCGCCGCGCTGGTGGTAATTCTGATCCCGGGACCACTGTCTTTATTGATGATCAGCAACAGTTTGAACTACGGTTTGCGCCGCTCTTACCCGGCGTTTCTGGGCGGAGTGATTGCCTCCATCTGCCTGCTCAGCGCCTCGGCATTGGGTCTTGGCGCCTTGCTGCTGGCCTCTGAGCAGCTGTTCAGCGCACTGAAAATCGTCGGCGCACTGTACCTGTTCTACCTTGCCTGGCAGAGCTGGCAGCAATCGCGGCAACCGGCCCGAACCACAGAGGTGCCACACGCGGCACCTGTTCCGCGCTTTCGCGCACTGTTTGGGCGCGCGTTTGTATTGGGTGCGAGCAATCCCAAAGACATCCTGTTCTTCGCCGCCTTTCTGCCGCAGTTTCTCAGCGCCGAGCAGCCGTTTCTACCGCAGTTGTTGATCATGATCGCCACCTGGACCGCGCTTGATCTGCTCTGCAAGCTGGCCTACGGCCTCGGTGCCCATGGTGCAGCGCGGTATCTGCGCAGCGGCAAGGGTCAGAGCTGGTTCAACCGAATCAGTGCCGGGCTGTTCAGTGGCGCGGGCGCGGCTTCGTTGTTGAGCCGCTAAAAGCATCGCGGTGTAGGAGCGTCGACCGGCTGCTCCTACACACAGACAAAAAAAAAGCCCGCAGTGTGAGCGGGCGAAAGACCAAAGAAGCTTTTGCGCAGATTCGTGGGGGAGTCTAGCTTCCTCGGTAAGTCGAATAGCTGTAGGGCGAAATCAGCAGGGGCACGTGATAGTGATCCTGCTCGGCCGAGATACCAAAGCGCAGCACCACCACATCGAGAAATGCCGGCTCCGGCAGCTGTACCCCGCGGGCACGGTAGTAGTCGCCTGCATGGAACTGCAGTTGATAGACCCCGGAACGGTAATCATCGCCCTGCAACAACGGCGCATCGCAACGGCCATCGCTGTTGGTCAGCGCGCTGGCGACCAGCTCCAGCTGCGTGCCTTCAACCCGGTACAACTCAACCTTGATCGAGCTGCCAGGGCAACCGTGTGCGGCATCCAAAACGTGTGTAGTCAAACGTCCCATTGATTCTGCGCGCCTGCCTGCGGTTCAAGCAGCCAGGCCTCGCGCCTCCCGAAGTCAGTTAAAAAGGAGACCGCACCGTTTCGGAGCACGAAAAAGGGCGGCGAGCGACTGATTAAGACACTTTTCAAAAAAATTGTACACAATAAAAATCACCTATCTGCCTTCAGCCCTGTCAGCCTTGGGTTGTAAGTGAATTTACAGCCACGCCTTGAGATTAGGCGATATCCCATTAATTAGCTGACCAATCAGGCAGGTTTCTTGCAATACCCTTTTTTGATGACAATCAGTGAAATTTGCAAAAATTCAGGCTTACAAAGTGCCAATAAAGTTGTATACAATCATTCCATCGCTGTGACACCAGCCTGTCATCTCATCGCCAGGTCGTCACACACCCCTTGTCACGAACAAGACACCACGAACAAGAAGGAAGACTGCAGTGAGCGCTGACTACCCACGCGACCTGATCGGTTACGGCAGTAACCCTCCTCACCCACACTGGCCGGGCAATGCCCGCATCGCCTTGTCATTCGTACTCAATTATGAGGAAGGCGGCGAACGCAACATCCTGCACGGCGACAAAGAGTCGGAAGCCTTCCTCTCGGAAATGGTCTCGGCGCAGCCACTGCAAGGCGAGCGCAACATGAGCATGGAATCCCTTTACGAGTACGGCAGCCGTGCCGGCGTCTGGCGGATCCTCAAGTTGTTCAAGGAATTCGACATTCCGCTGACCATCTTCGCCGTGGCCATGGCCGCCCAGCGCCATCCAGACGTTATCCGCGCCATGGTTCAAGCCGGTCACGAGATCTGCAGCCATGGTTACCGCTGGATCGACTACCAGTACATGGACGAGGCGCAGGAACGCGAGCACATGCTCGAAGCGATCCGCATCCTCACCGAAATCAGCGGCGAGCGCCCGCTGGGCTGGTACACCGGCCGCACCGGGCCGAACACCCGTCGCCTGGTGATGGAAGAAGGCGGTTTTCTCTATGACTGCGACACCTACGACGACGACCTGCCCTACTGGGAACCGAACAACCCGACCGGCAAGCCACACCTGGTGATCCCGTACACCCTCGACACCAACGACATGCGCTTCACCCAGGTTCAGGGGTTCAACAAGGGCGACGATTTCTACCAGTACCTCAAAGACGCGTTCGACGTGCTCTACGCTGAAGGCGCCGAATCGCCGAAGATGCTGTCCATCGGTTTGCACTGCCGCCTGATCGGCCGCCCTGCCCGTTTGGCCGCACTGAAGCGTTTTATCGAGTACGCCAAGAGCCACGAGCAGGTCTGGTTCAGCCGCCGGGTCGACATCGCCCGCCACTGGCACCAAACCCATCCTTACCAGGGAGGGGAGTCGAAATGAGCGCCTTTCGGACCCTCAAACCATCAACCTTGAGCCGTGAAGCCTTCGTCGACGCCTTCGCCGATATCTACGAACACTCGCCATGGGTTGCCGAAAAGGCCTACGACCTGGGCCAGGATGCCGGGATCGACCAGATTGAAACCCTGCACCAGCGCATGAGCGATATCCTGTTGAGCGCCGATCACGCCAGTCAGCTGGCACTGATCAACGCTCACCCGGACCTGGCCGGCAAAGCCGCCGTCCAGGGCCAACTGACCGAAGCCAGCACTAATGAACAGGCTGGCGCCGGTATTCACCAATGCTCGAGCGATGAGTTCCAGCGCTTCACCGAGCTGAACGAGGCCTACAAAGGCAAGTTCGCGTTCCCCTTCATCATGGCGGTAAAAGGCAGCGATCGGCATCAGATCCTCGCGGCGTTCGAAACGCGCATCCACAACTCGGTCGACACCGAATTCAAATGCGCGCTGGCAGAGATCAACAAGATCGCCCTGTTCCGATTACTGACTCTATAGCAACCTTGGCCCTGACGATTTCATGAACGCCGAAACCGCCCCGGGCCCTGCGAGCATCCCCAGCCACTTATTTCAAGGCAGACAAGAAGAATGAAAGCTTACGCCGTACCTTTCGAGAAGTTCGTCAACCTGGCCGACGCCCGCCTGGGCACCAAAATCATCTCGGTCACCGATGACTGGTTCGCTGACGCCAACCGCCTGTTCCAGCCGACCCCGGCCGTGTGGAAGGAGGGCGTTTTCGATGACAACGGCAAGTGGATGGACGGCTGGGAGTCGCGCCGCAAGCGCTTCGAAGGCTACGACAGCGCGGTAATCCGCCTGGGCGTGCCTGGCTCGATCAAAGGCGTGGACATCGACACCTCATTCTTCACCGGCAACTTCCCGCCGTCTGCCTCCCTGGAAGCCTGCTTCGTGGCTTGCGGCGAACCGACTGAGAACACCCAGTGGGTCGAAGTGCTGTCGGCTGTCGAGTTGCAAGGCAACAGCCATCACTTCCACGAGATCAATAACGATCAGGCCTTCAGCCACCTGCGTTTCAACATCTACCCGGATGGCGGCGTAGCGCGTCTGCGCGTATATGGCATTCCGTTCCGCGACTGGTCTGCGGTCGGCGACAACGAACAGATCGATCTGGCAGCTGCCCTGAACGGTGGTCGCGCCCTCGCTTGCTCCGACGAACACTTCGGTCGCATGAGCAACATCCTGAACCCGGGTCGCGGCATCAACATGGGCGACGGCTGGGAAACTGCCCGCCGTCGCACACCCGGCAACGACTGGGTAATCGTCGCCCTCGGCCACCCGGGCGAGATCGAAAAAATCATCGTCGACACCCTGCACTTCAAGGGCAACTACCCCGACACCTGCTCGATCCAGGGCGCGTTCGTCAAGGGTGGTACCGACAGCCAGATCGAGACCCAAAGCCTGTTCTGGCGTGAACTGCTGCCAGCCCAGAAGCTGGAAATGCACGCCGAGCACACCTTCGCCGAGCAGATCAAAGCCTTGGGCCCTATCACTCACATCCGCCTGAACGTGTTCCCGGACGGTGGTGTGAGTCGCCTGCGTGTACTGGGCAAGGTTGCAAAATAACAGATGATCGTTCCCACGCTCTGCGTGGGAATGCATACCGTGACGCTCCGCGTCACAGCGGACGCGGAGCGTCCATGGCGGCATTCCCACGCGGAGCGTGGGAACGATCGATACTGAACTCAAAGAAAAGAAGAACAGCATGCGCACATTGATGATTGAACCATTGACCAAAGAAGCCTTCGCCCCTTTCGGTGACGTGATCGAAACCGATGGCAGCGATCACTTCATGATCAACAACGGTTCGACCATGCGCTTCCATCGTCTGGCCGAGGTTGAAACGGCCACGCCAGACGACAAGGCGATCATCAGCATCTTCCGCGCCGATGCGCAGGACATGCCGCTGACCGTTTGCATGCTGGAGCGCCATCCGTTGGGCAGCCAGGCTTTCATACCGCTGCTCCGCAACCCCTTTCTGATCGTGGTCGCGCCACTTGGCGATGAACCTGTATCAGGCTTGGTCCGCGCCTTCGTCACCAACGGCAGGCAGGGCATTAATTACCATCGCGGCGTTTGGCACCATCCGGTGCTGACGATCGAAAAGCGGGATGACTTCCTGGTGGTTGATCGCAGTGGCACAGGCAATAACTGCGATGAGCATTTTTTCAAAGAGGATGAGCGTTTGATCCTCGCCCCCCACCAATAAGAGAAGGTCTGATCACTCGACAACAGAGTGACAGGCGAGAGGTAAAGACTGTGCAAGCACATCTGATGGAATGGCTGAACCTGAGCATACGCTGGGTTCACATGATCACTGGCGTCGCCTGGATCGGCGCTTCGTTCTACTTTGTCTGGCTGGAAAACAACCTCAATCGGGTCAACCCGAAAGAAGGTCTGGCAGGCGACTTGTGGGCGATCCACGGTGGCGGTATCTACCACCTGGAAAAATACAAACTGGCCCCGCCGACCATGCCGGACAACCTGCACTGGTTCAAATGGGAAGCCTACTTCACCTGGATGTCGGGGATCGCGCTGTTGTGCGTGGTGTTCTACTCCAACCCGGTTCTGTATCTCGTGGCACCCGGCAGCGGCCTGAGCGGCCCTGAAGGCGTAGCCATCGGCATCGGCTCGTTGTTCATCGGCTGGTTCGTCTATTCCTTCCTGTGCGATTCGGCGCTGGGCAAACGCCCTGCCCTGCTCGGCCTGATCCTGTTCGTGCTGTTGATCGCTGCGGCGTACGGCTTCAGCAAAGTGTTCAGCGGTCGCGGTGCGTACCTGCATGTCGGCGCCATTATCGGCACCATCATGGTCGGTAACGTATTCCGTATCATCATGCCGGCACAGCGCGCGCTCGTCGCAGCCATCGCCGAAAACCGAACGCCCGATCCGGCGTTGCCGGCCAAAGGCCTGTTGCGTTCGCGGCACAACAACTACTTCACCTTGCCGGTGCTGTTCATCATGATCAGCAACCACTTCCCGAGCACCTACGGCAGCCAATACAACTGGCTGATCCTGGCCGGGATCGCGGTGCTGGCGGTGTTGGTGCGTCACTACTTCAACACCCGTCACGAGAGCCACAAGTTCGCCTGGACCTTGCCTGTCGCGGCATTGGGCATGATCTGCCTGGCTTACGTGACCGGCCCGACACAGATGTCGAGCGCCCCTGAAGTGGCCAAGGCACCGGCGAAGATCGAGTACCAGCCGATTCCGGAAACCGCCATCAGTGGCGCCAAGCCTGAAGCCGCCCCACCCGCTGCGGCACCGACCCAGGCTTCCACTGCCAACGCTAGCGCCCCGGACTTCAACAAGGTTCACAGCGTGATTCAGGAACGCTGCGCGGTGTGCCATTCGGCCAACCCAACCAGCCCGTTGTTCAGCGCAGCTCCGGCCGGGGTGATGTTCGATACCCCGCAACAGATCCAGCAACTGGCACCGCGGATTCAGGCCCAGGCTGTCACCACTCAGATCATGCCCCTGGGCAACATCACACAGATGACCCAGCAGGAACGTGACCTGATCGGCGCCTGGATTGCTCAGGGAGCCCGGACCAACTAAGCAACATTTGAAACCGCCTTCGCGGGCAAGCCTCGCTCCTACGGACGGTGAGATCCTGTAGGAGCGAGGCTTGCCCGCGATGACCGAGCAGCGGTCGCCAGAATCAAAAAATCACAAGAATAAAAAAGATCCGAGGTGTTGCATGTCCGAGCTATCCGAAGCGCGCATCCCCGACGCACCCGCCATTCAGCGCTTGCCCCTTTTGCAACTGATTCTGGTCGGCCTGCAACACGTTCTGCTGATGTACGGCGGCGCCATTGCTGTGCCGCTGATCATCGGACAGGCCGCGGGCCTGAGTCGTGAAGAAATCGCCTTCCTGATCAATGCCGACCTGCTGGTTGCCGGGATTGCCACCGTGGTGCAATCGCTGGGCATCGGTCCCATGGGAATTCGTATGCCGGTGATGATGGGCGCCAGTTTCGCTGCGGTGGGCAGCATGGTGGCCATGGCTGGCATGCCAGGCATCGGCATGACCGGGATCTTCGGGGCGACCATCGCTGCCGGTTTCTTCGGCATGCTCATCGCGCCGTTTATGTCCAGGGTGGTGCGCTTCTTCCCGCCCTTGGTGACCGGCACCGTCATCACCTCGATCGGTTTGTCGTTGTTCCCCGTGGCCGTGAACTGGGCCGGCGGTGGCAACGGTGCTGCACAGTTCGGTTCCCCTATTTACCTGACCATTGCAGCCCTGGTACTGACGACCATCCTGTTAATCAACCGGTTCATGCGCGGTTTCTGGGTGAACATCTCAGTACTGATCGGCATGGGTCTGGGCTACATCCTTTCCGGTATCATCGGCATGGTCGACCTCAGCGGCATCGCTCAGGCGCCGTGGCTGAAGGTCGTCACCCCGCTGCACTTTGGCATGCCTGAATTTCATCTGGCGCCGATTCTTTCGATGTGCCTGGTGGTGGTGATCATCTTCGTCGAATCCACCGGCATGTTCCTCGCACTGGGCAAGATCACCGCTCAGGAAGTCACTCCACGGATGCTCCGTCGTGGTTTGCTGTGTGACGCCGGCGCCTCGTTCTTCGCCGGTTTCTTCAACACCTTCACCCACTCCTCCTTTGCTCAAAACATTGGGCTGGTACAGATGACCGGCGTGCGTTGCCGCTCGGTGACCATCGTCGCCGGTGGATTGCTGGTCATTCTCAGCCTGCTGCCCAAAGCCGCATTTCTGGTTGCCTCGATTCCGCCTGCGGTACTCGGCGGCGCGGCGATTGCGATGTTCGGCATGGTCGCCGCCACCGGAATCAAAATCCTCCAGGAAGCCGACATAGCTGACCGTCGTAACCAGTTGCTGGTAGCGGTGAGCATCGGCATGGGCCTGATTCCGGTGATCCGTCCGGAGTTCTTCGGCCACTTGCCATTGTGGATGGGCCCTATCACCCACAGCGGCATCGCCATGGCGACCATCAGTGCCCTCTCGTTGAACCTGTTGTTCAACATATTGGGTGGTGCTGAACGAGCCGCCAGTAACGCTCGGCAAGCCCACCAGCACTGACCTGAGGGGCGGTACGCCTGCCGCCCCCGCGGTGTCAGCCGTTTTAGTCAACACCCACTACACACACATGACTGCGACCGGACTTGAAGCCTGGTCGCAGTCAGCGGCTGCCTGCGCCTTAACAATAAAAACAATCAGGGAGCAACACCATGAAACGCAAACACTCCAGCCTGCTGGTCAAGGGGCACCTCTAAGATGGCCCGCAACCGTGCCCTAATCTTGTTACAAGCGCTCTGTTACGGGGCACTTAAGCCATGCTGCGCGAGCCAGTATTCTCCGCGGCCGCCCGAATCCGCTCAAAAAAAAACTCCAGATATAAAACCTGACCAGATAGCCAGCTTATCCCGGCACCGGTTAGTCCCGAGGCATACCGAATCAAAATTGAATCAACTCTCAATCGACTGTTTCAAGGCAGTCGAGCGGGAGTTTTTTTGTTTTTTTTTGCCTTGGTTCAGCTCTTGCTACCAGCAATAAAGCTGACCGATCGGATGATTTTTACAGCAACGAAAAAAGGCGCCACACCAGAGCGCCAACTTAAAAAATACGTGGAACAACCTACTTTGGGAGCAACCGAATGAAACGTACGTGCACCAGCCTGATGCTTGCCGGATCCTTGTTGGCGGGGGGGCAGGCGATGGCCGGCGATCTGCTGCAATGGCAGAACAACAGCCTGACTTACTTATGGGGCAAAGGCTTCAAGGTCAACCCTGCGATCCAGCAAACCGTCACTTTCGAACACGCCGATGCCTGGAAATATGGAGATAACTTCTTCTTTCTGGACCGGATCTTCTACAACGGTAAAAAAGACCACGATGTTGGCTCGGATACCTATTACGGCGAGTTCAGCCCACGCCTGTCATTCGGCAAGATCTTCGACCAGAAGCTGGAGTTCGGCCCGATCAAGGATGTCTTGCTGGCCATGACTTACGAGTTTGGCGAAAACGATACCGAGTCCTACCTGATTGGTCCGGGCTTCGACCTGGCGATTCCCGGCTTCGACTACTTCCAGCTGAACTTCTACCAGCGCCATCCTGAAGGCAACCGCCCGGGTAATAACGTCTGGCAGATCACTCCGGTGTGGTCCTATACCATCCCGATGGGCAAGTCGAACGTCTTGATCGACGGCTACATGGACTGGGTGGTCGACAACGACCAGACCGCCAAAGGCACCTACCACGCCAACCTGCACTTCAATCCGCAAATCAAATATGACTTGGGCAAGGCGCTGAACTGGGGCGAGAAGCAGCTGTACGTCGGTATCGAATACGACTACTGGAAGAACAAATACGGGATCGAGGACACCCCCTCCTTCACAACCAATCAGGACACCGCAAGCTTGTTGGTGAAATTTCACTTCTGATCGATAGTGCCGATCTTCCCGATGTACCGTGACGGAAGATCAAAAGATCGCAGGCTTCGCCAGCTCCCACGGAATGTACGCAGGTTTTGTACGTAGGAGCTGCCGCAGGCTGTGATCTTTTCGAGGCCATCACCCGTTCCCCTATAGAACAATCGAAAAACCAGATAACTATCCCGCAAAATTCGCAACCAATGATCAATTGGCCTGACGTAGCATGGGTCCATTCCACACTGATCAGGAGTTGCACCAATGACTCAATCTCGCAAAATACTCAGCATTCATACCGGACAACCGGCGTCCGACGGTGCCGGGGTGAAACTGACCCGGGTCTTCGGTGGCCAGGGCGTTGAACGTTTCGATCCATTCCTGATGCTCGATGAATTTGGATCGCAAAATCCTGACGACTACATTGCCGGCTTCCCACCGCATCCCCATCGCGGTTTTGAAACCGTGACCTACATGCTGGAAGGCCGCATGCGCCACGAAGACCATCTGGGCAATGTCGGCTTGCTCGAGGGCGGTGGCGTGCAATGGATGACCGCGGCCAAGGGCATCATTCACAGTGAAATGCCGGAACAGGAAGAAGGCGTGATGCGCGGTTTCCAGCTGTGGCTGAACCTGCCGGGCAAGCACAAACTCGACACCGCCAGTTACCGGGATATTCAGCCGGCAGATATTCCACGGACAAAGACCAAAAACGGCGTCGAGGTGGTGGTGATCGCCGGTCGGTTCGATGACGGCCAGATACAGCAAGTCGGTGCGGTTGAGCGCCCGGATACCGAGCCGCATTACTTCGACATTCATCTACCGGCGGGCAGCAGCATCAGCCCTCGCCTGCCCGAGGGGCATCGTGCGCTGCTGTATGTCTACGAAGGCCAGGTGGAGCTGCCGGGGCAGGTCCAGAGCATCGGCGCCAGTAAGCTGATTCGCTTGTCCAATGAGGGCGATTTACAACTGAGCAGCCAGTCGGGCGCAAGGGTTCTGCTAATCGCCGGCAAGCCGCTGGACGAGCCGATCGTGCAGTACGGGCCGTTTGTGATGAACACCCGGGAAGAGATCGAGCAGGCACTGCGCGATTTTCGGGATGACCGGTTGACCGTCTGACTCAAGCTTTGCATAGCCAGTCAGGGCTGCTATCGCGAACAAGCTCGCGATAGCAGCAACCTAAATCTCAAGGCAACGTCGCAAACATCGGCAACCCCAGAAACCGGCATAACTGCTCGCGCTTGGCCAAGGCATCGCTGCGGCCAAGCTCGATCAGTTCGCTGCAATACCCCGCCTCGAACAGCAAATAACTGAGGACCCCGGCGCCACTGGTTTTGGTCGCACCCGGCCCGCGTAGAAACAGCCGCAAGGCCGCTGGCAGCTCTTGGCGATGGCGTGCAGCAATTTCATCAATCGGCTGGCTCGGGGCAATCACCAGCACCTCCACCGGCGTCAGCCCGAGGCTGCGGGTCGGCGTACCCGCAGGCAGCAGATGGCTGAGCTGGTTCAGACGTTGCAGCAACTCAATGTCACTCTCCAGGCTGTCAATGAAGGTACTGTTGAGCATGTGCCCGCCGATCTGCGCCAGGCTTGGCTGCTGGCCGGTGTAGGTGCGTTGCAGTGGTTGCTGTGGGTCAAAACCGCGCGGGTTGCCACTGACGCCGACCACCAGCACCCGGCTCGCCCCCAGGTGCAAGGCCGGGCTGATCGGCGCCGGCTGACGAACGGCACCGTCACCGAAATATTCCTGACCGAGTTTGACCGGAGCAAACAACAACGGGATCGCTGAGCTGGCCAGCAAGTGTTCGACCGTCAGCTGAGTCGGCACCCCAATACGTCGATGACGTAACCAGGCATCAATGGTGCCGCCGCCCTGATAGAAGGTCACCGCCTGACCAGACTCATAGCCGAAAGCCGTGATGGCCACCGCGTGCAATTGCTTTTGCCGGATGGCTTGCTCGATACCGGACAAATGAAGTTTGCGGTTCAACAAACGCCGTAACGGTGAACTGTTGATCAGCGCCACCGGCACTTGAGCGCCCACCCCCAGCAGGCTATGCCCGACAAACCGTGTGGCTTGGCTGATCACCCCTGGCCAATCGCTGCGCATCACCTGATGGCTGCGAATACCCTGCCAGAACGCCGTCAGACGCTGGATCGCGCCGCCAAAATCCATTGCCCCGCTGGCCAGGCTGACCGCGTTGATCGCTCCTGCGGACGTACCAACGATCACTGGAAACGGATTCGGCGTCCCCGCCGGCAATAACTCGGCAATCGCCGCCAACACCCCAACCTGATACGCCGCCCGAGCCCCACCGCCAGAAAGAATCAAACCCGTGACCGGTTCAGCTGAACTCATCGCAACACTCCATGGTGCCTGCAATCTAACGGCATTGCGTCAGCCACGCTTGGCATACAACTTCGGCTCACCCGGTGGCCGGCTCTTGAAGCGGCGATGGGCCCAGAGATATTGCTGCGGACATTCGCGCAGCGCACCCTCGACCCATTGATTGATCCGCAGACAATCAGCTTCTTCACTCTCTCCCGGGAATTGCGTCATCGGTGGATGGATGACCAAGCGGTAACCGCTACCGTCGGCCAGGCGTTCCTGGGTAAAGGGCACCACCAGCGCTTTGCCCAATCGAGCGAACTTGCTGGTGGCGGTGACCGTCGCCGCCTGAATGCCAAACAGCGGTACGAACAGGCTCTGCTTGGCGCCGTAGTCCTGATCCGGCGCATACCAGATCGCGCGGCCGGCACGCAGCAGTTTGAGCATACCGCGCACGTCGTCGCGCTCCACCGCCAGGGAGTCGAGGTTGTGCCGTTCACGGCCACGGCGCTGAATAAAGTCGAACAACGAGTTCTTGTGCTCGCGGTACATGCCGTCAATGGTGTGCTGTTGACCGAGCAAGGCTGCGCCGATTTCCAGCGTGGTGAAATGCAGCGCCATCAGGATCACGCCCTTGCCCTCGCGCTGGGCCTGCTTGAGGTGCTCCAGCCCTTCTACATGAGCCAGACCCGCCAGCCGCGACCTGGACCACCACCAGCTCATGGCCATTTCGAAAAAAGCGATGCCGGTGGAGGCGAAGTTTTCCTTGAGCAGGCGCTTGCGCTCGGCGGCGGACTTTTCCGGAAAACACAGTTCCAGGTTGCGCTTGGCAATGCGCCGCCGGTCAGTTGCCACCCGATACATCAACGCCCCCAAGGCGCGGCCGATCAGCAGCAGCACGGAATATGGCAACTGAACGATCAACCATAGCAGGCCGAGGCCAAACCACAGCGGCCAAAAACGCGGAAGAAAAAATGTAGTTCGAAAACGCGGGCGATCCATTACAGATTCCGGACAGACAACAAGGCCGCGCATTCTACAACGGTTCGACCCGGGTTGCGGCTAGCGGGCGTTCTCGTTATAAGTCTCGGCACTTTTAGTGACAAGCCGTTTAATGCCGACCATGACCCAAACCGAACCGCTAGACCAAGAACCTGTGTTCCAGTTGAAGGGCAGCATGCTCGCAATTACGGTGCTGGAACTGGCCCGCAATGACCTCGAAGGCCTTGACCGCCAGTTAGCGGCGAAAGTCGCCCAGGCGCCGAACTTCTTCAGCAATGCCCCGCTGGTGCTGGCCCTGGACAAACTGCCGGCCACCGAAGGCGCCGTCGACCTGCCAGGCCTGATGCGCATCTGTCGCCAACATGGCCTGCGCACGCTGGCCATCCGCGCCAGCCGGATCGAAGACATCGCCGCTGCCATTGCCGTGGATCTTCCGGTATTGCCGCCCTCCGGCGCACGGGAGCGTCCGCTCGATCCGCACGAAGGCGAGAAGAAAAAACCGGAAAAGCCGCCGGAACCGACTATCAAACCGACCAAAATCATCACCTCGCCGGTACGCGGCGGGCAGCAGATTTACGCCCAGGGTGGCGATCTGGTAGTGGTCTCCTCGGTCAGCCCCGGCGCGGAACTTCTCGCCGATGGCAATATCCATGTATACGGCCCGATGCGTGGTCGCGCCCTGGCTGGAGTCAGGGGCGACACCAGAGCCAGAATTTTTTGTCAGCAATTGAGTGCCGAACTGGTGTCGATTGCCGGCCAATACAAGGTTTCCGAAGACTTGCGCCGCGATCCACTGTGGGGCTCTGGGGTTCAGATCAGCCTGTCGGGTGACGTGTTGAACATCACTCGTCTTTAACGGATACTGCCGCATTTTCCAAGCATCTCTAAAACGTAGCGAAAACAGCTCAAACGAAGTAGGAATCGGCGCAAAGCAGTGTTTACCGCAAGTAAACCCCGCTTATTAATCGAATCCCAGCCAAGGCTGTCCGACTGCAGTAGTTTTCAAGAGATGTTTTTCAGGGGCTAAAAGTCCTTTTTCCTTAGGGGTGAAACACCTTGGCCAAGATTCTCGTGGTTACATCCGGCAAGGGTGGTGTGGGTAAGACCACCACCAGCGCCGCTATCGGTACCGGCCTCGCTTTGCGCGGTCACAAAACAGTCATCGTCGACTTCGACGTCGGTTTGCGTAACCTTGACCTGATCATGGGTTGCGAGCGCCGTGTGGTGTACGACTTCGTCAACGTGGTCAACGGTGAAGCGAACCTGCAGCAAGCGCTGATCAAGGACAAACGCCTGGAAAACCTCTACGTGCTGGCCGCAAGCCAGACGCGTGACAAAGACGCGCTGACCCAGGAAGGCGTGGAAAAAGTGCTCATGGCACTCAAGGAAGACTTCGAATTCGTAGTTTGCGATTCTCCGGCGGGCATCGAGAAAGGCGCCCACCTGGCCATGTACTTCGCCGACGAAGCGATTATCGTGACCAACCCGGAAGTGTCCTCGGTGCGTGACTCCGACCGCATGCTGGGTTTGCTGGCCAGCAAATCGCGTCGCGCCGAAAAAGGCGAAGAGCCGATCAAGGAACACCTGCTGCTGACCCGCTACAACCCCGAGCGCGTCAGCAATGGCGAAATGCTCGGCGTCGAAGACGTCAAAGATATTCTCGCGGTGACCCTGCTGGGTGTCATCCCGGAATCCCAAGCGGTACTCAAGGCTTCGAACCAGGGCGTGCCTGTGATTCTCGACGACCAAAGCGACGCCGGCAAGGCGTACAGCGATGCCGTCGACCGTCTGCTGGGCAAGACCGTGGAGCATCGTTTTCTCGATGTCACGAAGAAGGGATTCTTCGAGCGCCTGTTTGGAGGTAGATAATGAATCTTTTTGACTTCTTTCGTGCCAGCAAAAAGGTAAGTACCGCGTCGGTTGCGAAAGAGCGTCTACAGATCATCGTGGCGCACGAACGCGGCCAACGCACCACCCCGGACTACCTGCCAGCCTTGCAGAAGGAACTGGTCGAGGTGATTCGCAAGTACGTCAATATCGGGTCCGATGACGTGCATGTCGCGCTGGAAAACCAGGGCAGCTGCTCGATTCTGGAACTCAATATCACCCTGCCTGATCGTTGATCGATCCGGCTGGAGCCACGGCGACTCAGGTTCCTTCGGCCCTCTGTAGGAGCGTAGCTTGCTCGCGATGCAGGCAACTCGGTGAGTCTGGCACACCGGGTTGATGCTATCGCGAGCAAGCTCGGCTCCTACAGAGGGCCGTGAGGGGCCCGAGTCGCCGTTGGCGTTTGTTACGAGGCTGTTTTAATGCCGTTGTCGAATATCCGCATCATCCATCAGGACGCCGCCGTTCTGGTGGTGGACAAGCCTACCCTGTTGCTTTCCGTGCCCGGTCGCGCCGAAGACAACAAGGACTGCCTGATCACCCGCCTGCAAGAAAACGGCTACCCGGAAGCGCGAATCGTCCATCGACTGGACTGGGAAACCTCCGGCATCATCCTGTTGGCCCGCGACGCTGACACTCACCGCGAGCTGTCTCGACAGTTTCACGACCGCGAAACCGAAAAAGCCTACACCGCGCTCTGCTGGGGCCAACCGGAACTGGACAGCGGTAGCATCGACTTGCCGCTGCGCTACGACCCACCGACCAAACCGCGACATGTGGTGGACCACGAGTTCGGCAAAAACGCCCTGACCTTCTGGCGTGTGCTGGAACGCTGTGGCGACTGGTGCCGGGTTGAACTGACCCCCATCACCGGCCGTTCGCACCAATTGCGTGTGCACATGCTCTCCATCGGCCACCCGCTACTGGGCGACGGGCTCTATGCCCATCCACAAGCATTGGCCGCCTGGCCGCGGTTGTGCCTGCACGCAAGCATGCTCAGCTTCACTCATCCGCAAAGCGGCGAGCGCTTGCGCTTCGAGTGCCCGGCACCGTTCTGAGCCTGACGCCCCCCTGTAGCAGCTGCCGAAGGCTGCGTCCGGCTTCGAAGCAGTCGTAACAGGCGCGATTGCGATGTGTCTGGATAACCGCGAGCGCTGGATTACGACTGCTTCGCAGCCGGACGTAGCCTTCGGCAACTGCTACAGGAGCGTGCCGCGCCAAATCTGCAGTCAATACGGTAAACTTGCGCCACTGCTGTCTGGAGTTACTTATGCGCGAAGAGTTGAACCAAGGCCTGATCGACTTTCTCAAGGCCTCCCCTACCCCGTTTCATGCCACCGCCAGTCTCGTTCAGCGTCTGGAAGCGGCAGGTTATCAGCGCCTTGATGAGCGCGAGCCCTGGACCACCGAAACCAATGGTCGCTACTACGTCACCCGCAACGACTCCTCTATCGTCGCCTTCAAGCTCGGCCGACACTCACCGCTGCACGGCGGTATCCGCCTGGTGGGCGCACACACCGACAGCCCGTGCCTGCGGGTCAAACCGCAACCCGAGCTGCAACGCCAGGGCTTCTGGCAACTGGGCGTAGAAGTTTATGGTGGCGCACTACTCGCACCGTGGTTCGACCGCGACCTGTCCCTGGCCGGGCGCGTGACCTTCCGTCGTGACGGCAAGGTCGAGAGTCAGCTGATCGACTTCAAACTACCGATTGCCACCATTCCCAACCTGGCCATCCACCTCAATCGCGAAGCCAACATGGGCTGGGCAATCAATGCCCAAACCGAACTGCCGCCGATCCTCGCGCAGTTTGCCGGCGATGAGCGGGTGGACTTCCGCGCGGTATTGACCGACCAGCTTGCTCGAGAACATGGCCTGAACGCCGACGTGGTGCTCGATTACGAGCTGAGCTTCTACGACACTCAAAGCGCCGCGATCATTGGCCTGCATGGCGATTTCATCGCCGGCGCGCGCCTGGACAACCTGCTGTCGTGCTACGCCGGTCTACAAGCGTTACTCACTGCCGAGACAGACGAAACCTGCGTGCTGGTGTGCAACGATCACGAAGAAGTCGGTTCCTGCTCCGCCTGTGGCGCCGATGGCCCGATGCTTGAGCAAACCTTGCGCCGTCTGTTGCCCGAGGGTGACGAGTTCGTACGGACCATTCAGAAGTCACTGCTGGTCTCGGCCGACAACGCCCACGGCGTGCATCCCAACTACGCCGACAAACACGACGCCAACCACGGCCCGAAACTCAATGCCGGTCCGGTGATCAAGGTCAACAGCAACCAGCGCTACGCCACCAACAGCGAAACCGCAGGCTTCTTCCGCCACCTATGCATGGCCGAAGAAGTGCCGGTACAAAGCTTCGTGGTGCGCAGCGACATGGGCTGCGGCTCGACCATCGGCCCGATCACCGCCAGCCACCTCGGCGTACGCACCGTGGACATCGGCCTGCCGACCTTCGCCATGCACTCGATCCGCGAACTGTGCGGCAGCCACGACCTCGCACACCTGGTGAAAGTACTCAGCGCGTTCTACGCCAGCCGCGATTTGCCATAAGCCTGCATTTTGGGGGGCAATCGGGATCCCTTCCGGACACCACGATCCCCCTGATTTCGTTTCTGATAGACATCAATCCGGATTGTGCAAAAGCCACCTAGACTTATGCCAATCCCCTCTGACAAGGCTGTCGCCATGTTTTCGATGTCTGCGTTCCACGCCATGCTTATTCCGATCCTGGCAGGCATGATCCTGTTGGCCGTCGGTTTCAACTTCCGCGATAAAAACGCCGGCGTCTTCAGTATGTGGATCGGCATGTTGCTGATTCTCGCCACTGTGCTTTACAAGATCCTCGCCAAACTCGCCGAATAAATGCGCTCGCTGCGCTCGCATTGATTTTAAGTGACTCGTACACTCGGTCGACCCGCACTTCTCGAGGTTGACTGCCTAGTGTTCGCTCGTCTTTTTGCCCTGCCCTCCTGCTTCCTCATCTGTCTATTGATGCTGCTTCCCATCGTTCCGGTTCAGGCTGTCGGTCTGCCGAGCCTGCTCCACAGCACGGCGAATCCCCAGCAGCAAGCGCAGGAACCCCTTGGGCAATCGCTGGACGAAGTGATCAAGTCGCTGGAAAACGATCAGCAACGCGCAAAACTGCTGACCGACCTGAAGAAACTCCGCGACACCACCAAAAAGGCCCAGCCCGTCACCGAAGAAGGCGTACTCGGGTTGATCGGCGGCACGCTGGCCAGTTTCGAAAAGCAGTTCTCAGGCGCTGACAGCCCCCTGTCCCGATGGTCAGAAGAGTTCGATCTGGCCAAGGATGAACTGTCCGAACTAATGCTGCCGGCCAGTGAGTGGCTGCCAATCATCTTCGCCTTCGCCTTGATTCTGATGCTCTGGAGCCTCCTGGCGGCCGCGCTGATCTGGCTCAGTCATCGGGTGCGCCTGCGCTTCGGTCTCACTGAAGAGTTGCCGCAACACCCCAAGACCTGGGACATGCTGCGCTTTGCCCTGCGCAAACTCGGCCCGTGGATGATCGCGCTGTTGATCACCGTCTATATGAGCTATTCCCTGCCCTCATCATTAGGCAAAGACCTGGCGATGGTGTTGGCCTACGCACTGGTGGTCGGCACCTGTTTCTCGGCGGTCTGCGTGGTGGCATTTTCCGTGCTCGACGGCCCGCACCGTCATCGCGCCCTGTACATCCTTCGGCATCAGGCCTTTCGCCCGTTGTGGCTGATCGGCAGCTTTGCTGCCTTCGGTGAAGCCCTGAACGACCCGCGCCTGGTGGCCAGCCTCGGCAGCCATCTGGCGCACACCGCCGCGACCTTTGCCAATGTGCTGGCAGCGCTGTCCACCGGCATGTTCATCCTGCGTTTCCGTCGGCCGATCGCACATTTGATCCGCAACCAGCCGTTGTCACGGCGCCTGACCCGTCGCGCCCTGAGCGACACCATCGAAATTCTCGGGACCTTCTGGTACTTGCCCGCGCTGGTGTTGGTGGCAATCTCGCTGTTCGCCACGTTCGTGTCGGCCGGCGATACCAGCACCGCATTGCGCCAATCGCTGATCTGCACAGTGTTGCTGGTGCTGTGCATGGTGATCAACGGACTGGTACGCCGCCATGCGCTCAAACCCCAGCGCGGGCTCAAACGCCATGCCCTGTATTCGGACCGTCTGAAAAACTTCTTCTATACCCTCGCGCACCTGGTGGTGTGGCTGGCGTTCATTGAACTCGGGCTGCGGGTCTGGGGGATGTCACTGATCCGCTTTACCGAAGGCGAAGGCCACGAAATCAGCGTCAAACTGTTCAGCCTCGGCGGCACGCTGATCTTCGCCTGGCTGATCTGGATTCTCAGCGACACCGCCGTGCATCACGCGCTGACCCGCTCGCGCAAAGGCCAGGCCAATGCCCGCGCGCAAACCATGATGCCGCTGATCCGTAACGTGCTGTTCGTGGCTATTTTCATCATTGCGCTGATCGTCGCCCTGGCGAACATGGGCATGAACGTCACGCCACTGCTGGCCGGTGCCGGTGTGATCGGTCTGGCCATCGGTTTCGGGGCCCAGTCGCTGGTCGCCGACCTGATCACCGGGCTGTTCATCATCATCGAAGACTCGCTGGCCATCGACGACTATGTGGATGTTGGCGGCCACCTGGGTACGGTCGAGGGCCTGACCATCCGCACCGTGTGCCTGCGGGACATCGACGGTATCGTCCACACGATTCCGTTCAGCGAAATCAAAAGCATCAAGAACTACTCGCGGGAGTTCGGCTACGCGATCTTCAGGGTAGCCGTTCCCTACAACATGGAAATCGACGACGCGATCAAACTGATGCGCGAAGTGGGTCAGAAAATGCGCACTGACCCGTTGCAACGCAGGGACATCTGGTCACCGCTGGAAATTCAGGGCGTAGAAAGCTTCGAGTCAGGCAGCGCGATTTTGCGGGCGCGTTTCAAGACCGCACCGATCAAGCAATGGGAAGTATCCCGAGCGTTCAACCTGTCGCTCAAGCGACATCTGGATGAAGCGGGGCTGGATCTGGCGACACCGCGCATGAGTGTGCAGGTTGTGACGCCGGGGAATGGTGGGATGGAGAAGGAGTGAGGCTGTCGGGCGCCAGTCTGGACCTGCGTTGACGGTGTACATGTGCGTTTCAGCGGCAATGGATATGTACACCATCAAGAAATAGGCTGACTGTCAGGCCGTCATCGCGAGCAAGCTCGGCTCCTACAAGGGAAGGGATCTGTAGCCGGCGGGGCGCTTTACACCACATCCACCCCGACATGAATCGCATCATGTCGCCAAAACTCCAGATCGCAATCGATCAGCCTTCCGTGCTGATCATAATTGACCCGGGCAATCCGCAGCCCGGGACTGCCCACCGAAACCTTCAACGCCGCCGCCGCATCCACCTGCAACGAAGTCGGAACGATCTCAAAACGCACCCGCCCGTAATGCAAATCGTAATGCCGCGCATAGAGCTCAGTGATCGACTGATTCAGGTCAAAATCAAGAATCTTCGGAAAATACTGCGGATTGAGGTAGTGCTCGACATATAGCACCAGGCGCTCATCGATACGTCGCGCGCGGCAGATCTGGATCACACTCGATAACGCCGGTAACTGCAGCCAGGCACAGACCGCCGCCGACGCCGGTTGCAAACGCGCCGAAATCACTTCGGTGGACGGCACCCGGCCCTGGGCGCTGACCATGGCGTGGAAGTGACTGCGCTGCATCAGGTTGTAGGCCAGGCGTGGCGGTGAGACAAACCAGCCGCGGCGCTCCTCACGGTAAATCTGCCCTTGCGCCTCCAATTGTAACAACGCCTCACGCACGGTGATTCGCGTGGTACCAAACAACTCGCTGAGTTTGCGCTCGGCCGGCAGTTTGACGCCGGGCGGCAACAGACCGTGTTCGATCTGTTCCTGCAAAACCTGCCCAATGGCTGTCACCGCTTTGGTTGCCTCTTCACGCATCAACGTTACCTATCTGGACTAGGCCAGCACTGTTTATGGGCAGAACCGCACTTCAAATCGGCTCCTTCAACTCTATGCAAGCCTAGGCAATGCACATGACTGCCAGATGACAAAGCCGCCCAACGGTTGATCCAGACACCTGCAATTTAATAGCCAAGTCCTTTCAGATCAGCCTTTTAGCCATGGTCTACGCTTATCTCGCAGCGTCCGCACAAGAGCTTCATAAATGCTTGCAGGCGAGATACCGACATCAAAGTGTCATCCCGCCCGCTTAAATTGGCTCAGGTATTGCTGACCTAGACCAACCAACCCCAAGACTGTAGCTAAAACGCAGCGTTGAAAACGCCCAAAGGAGCTTCGGATGAAACAGCTTTTCCTGGCATCACTGTTAGGCTCGACCATTGCCATGTGCACCTGTGCCATGGCAGCTAATACCGATTTAAAAGCCCTGGAAGCCGCGGCGAAAGCGGAAGGCGCGGTCAATAGCGTTGGCATGCCCGATGACTGGGCCAACTGGAAAGGTACCTGGGAAGACCTGGCCAAAAACTACGGCATCAAGCACATCGACACCGACATGAGCTCGGCCCAGGAAGTGGCCAAGTTCGCCGCCGAAAAAGACAATGCCAGTGCTGACATCGGCGACGTCGGTGCCGCCTTCGGCCCGATCGCGGTCAAGCAAGGCGTGGTTCAACCGTACAAACCAAGCACCTGGGCGCAGGTTCCGGACTGGGCCAAAGACAAGGACGGCAACTGGGCACTGGCCTATACCGGCACCATCGCGTTCATCATCAACAAAAAACTGCTGCACGGTTCCGAAGCGCCAAAAAGCTGGGCTGACCTGGAGAAGGGTAAATACAAGGTTTCCATCGGTGACGTAAGCACCGCTGCCCAAGCGGCCAACGGCGTGCTGGCTGCGGCCATCTCCAAAGGTGGCAATGAAAAGAACATCCAACCGGCACTGTTGATGTTCGCCGAAATCGCCAAGCAAGGTCGCCTGTCGCTGGCCAACCCGACGATTTCCACCATGGAAAAAGGTGAAGTCGAAGTCGGTGTGGTCTGGGACTTCAACGGCCTGAGCTACCGCGACAAGATGGTCAACAAGGACGATTACGAAGTGCTGATCCCTTCCGATGGCTCGGTGATTTCCGGCTACACCACCATCATCAACAAATACGCTCAGCACCCGAACGCCGCCAAACTGGCTCGCGAGTACATTTTCAGCGATGCCGGCCAAATCAATCTGGCTCGCGGTAATGCACGTCCGATCCGTGCCGAGCACTTGACCCTGCCGGCTGACGTAAAGGCCAAACTACTGCCCAATGAACAGTACAAAAACGTGACACCAATCAAAGATGCCGATGCCTGGGAAAAGACCTCCAAGGCTCTGCCGCAGAAGTGGCAGGAAGAAGTCATCATCAATATGCAGTAATGCTGCATCTGTAGGAGCGAGGCTCGCCCGCGATGCAGACAACTCGGTCTGTCTGGCGACCGCGGTGATTGCATCGCGGGCGAGCCTCGCTCCTACAGATATTTCTCCTATTTTTGCGGAGTCCTCGCCCAATGAAGCACAACGTCATCCTTGTGGTGCTCGACGGCCTGAACTACGAGGTCGCGCGGCATGCCATGGGGCATTTGCAGGCCTACGTAAACGCCAGACGTGCCGCACTCTACAAACTCGAGTGCGAACTGCCGGCACTGTCCCGACCGCTCTACGAATGCATTCTTACTGGCGTTACGCCGATCGACAGCGGCATCGTCCACAACAACGTGTCGCGCCTGTCCAACCAACGCAGCGTGTTCCACTACGCCACCGCCGCCGGGCTCAGCACCGCCGCTGCGGCCTACCACTGGGTGAGCGAGCTGTATAACCGTTCGCCGTTCATGGCTGCCCGCGACCGCCACACCGACAACGCTGACCTGCCGATCCAGCACGCGCATTTCTACTGGTCCGATCACTACCCGGATTCGCACCTGTTCGCCGACGCCGAGAACCTGCGTCTGCGCCATGCGCCGAACTTTCTGCTGGTTCACCCCATGAACATTGACGACGCCGGGCACAAACACGGCCTCGATACCCCGCAATACCGCAACAGCGCGCGCTCGGCCGACATCATCCTTGCCGACTACCTGCAAGGCTGGCTCGACGCCGGATATCAAGTGCTGGTAACTGCCGACCATGGCATGAACAACGACCGCTCGCACAACGGCCTGCTCACCGAGGAGCGGGAAGTGCCGCTGTTCGTCCTCGGCGATGCTTTCAGTCTTGATCGCAATGCTGCGCCGAAACAGACCGAGCTCTGCGGCACCATCTGCGAGTTGCTGGGCGTTGCCCACGACAAACCTGTCTGCCGGGAGCTGTTGAAGTGAATTCAATCACTCGAGGCAAATGGCTGGCGGCGCTCTGCCTGGCTCCTTTCGCCCTGTTCTTTATGGTGTTCCAGATTGCCCCGCTGTGCTGGGTAATGATCCACAGCGTGCAATCGGAGGAGTTCGGTTGGGGCCTGGCCAATTTCAGCAGGATCTTCAATTCGAAGTTCTATTTGCAGGCGATTCAATACAGCCTGGAGATCAGCTTCTGGTCCAGCGTGTTCGGGATCATCATCGCCGTGCTGGGCAGCTATTCGCTGCGCCGGGTCGACTCGCGACTGCGCAACTTCGTCAATGCATTCGCCAATATGACCAGCAACTTTGCCGGCGTCCCGCTGGCTTTCGCCTTCATCATCCTGCTGGGTTTCAACGGCACGTTCACCATCATGCTCAAGCAGGCCGGAATCATTCAGGACTTCAACCTGTACTCCAAGACCGGGCTGATCATTCTTTACACCTACTTCCAGATCCCCCTCGGCGTGCTGCTGCTCTACCCGGCCTTCGACGCCCTGCGCGAAGACTGGCGCGAGTCCGCCGCGCTTCTCGGTGCCAGCGGCTGGCAGTTCTGGCGGCACATCGGCTTGCCGGTGCTGACCCCGGCACTGCTCGGGACCTTCGTCATCCTGCTGGCCAATGCCCTCGGTGCCTACGCCACGGTGTACGCCCTGACCACCGGCAACTTCAACGTGCTGCCGATCCGGATCGCCGCGATGGTCTCCGGCGACATTTCGCTGGACCCGAACATGGCCAGCGCCCTGGCTGTGGTGCTGGTAGCGCTGATGACGCTGGTCACCGTCGTACACCAGTTACTATTGAAGAGGAGCTACCATGTCACGCGCTGAAACCGGCTCTGTCGTCCTCTACCACCGACTCGTGGTTTATCTGCTGTTTGCGATTCTGCTGCTGCCGCTCGCCGGAACACTGATCTACTCGATCGCCAGCAATTGGTCGGCAACCATTCTTCCCAGTGGATTTACGATCAAATGGTATGTCCAGCTATGGAGCGACCCGCGCTTTCTCAATGCCTTCGGCCAGTCGTTGCTGGTCTGTGTCGGCGCTCTGGTGCTGTCGGTGGTGCTGATTCTGCCGCTGCTATTCGTGGTGCATTACCACTTCCCCAAGCTCGATGCGCTGATGAACATCCTGATCCTGCTGCCGTTCGCAGTACCGCCAGTGGTGTCCTCGGTGGGGCTGTTGCAGCTCTATGGTTCCGGGCCGTTCGCGATGGTCGGCACGCCCTGGATTCTGGTCGGTTGCTACTTCACCGTGGCACTGCCGTTCATGTACCGGGCGATCACCAACAACCTGCAAGCGATCAACCTGCGCGACCTGATGGACGCTGCCCAACTGCTTGGCGCCAGCACCTGGCAGGCGGCATTCCTGGTGGTGCTGCCAAACCTGCGCAAGGGCTTGATGGTGGCGTTGTTGCTGTCCTTCTCGTTTCTGTTCGGTGAGTTCGTGTTCGCCAACATCCTCGTCGGCACCCGCTATGAAACCCTGCAGGTCTACCTGAACAACATGCGCAACAGCAGCGGCCACTTCACCAGCGCGCTGGTGATTTCCTACTTTTTCTTTGTGCTGGTTCTGACCTGGGTTGCCAATATCTTGAACAAGGACAAAAGCCAATGAGCTTCGTCAGCGTCCAACACCTGAAAAAAAACTACGCCGGCACCACAGTGTTCAGCGACATCAACTGCGAAATCCAAAAGGGTGAATTCGTCACCCTGCTCGGCCCCTCGGGCTGCGGCAAATCCACCCTGCTGCGCTGTATCGCCGGACTGACCTCGGTGGACAGCGGCAAGATTCTCCTTGACGGCCAGGACCTCGTCCCGCTGAGCCCGCAAAAACGCGGCATTGGCATGGTGTTCCAGAGCTATGCGCTGTTCCCCAACATGACCGTGGAGCAGAACGTCGCGTTCGGCTTGCGGATGCAAAAGGTCAATACCGAGGACAGTCGCAAGCGTGTACTTGAGGTGCTGCGACTGGTGGAGCTGAACGACTTCGCCGCACGCTATCCGCATCAGCTTTCCGGCGGTCAATGCCAACGGGTGGCCCTGGCCCGCTCGCTGGTGACCCGGCCACGCCTGTTGCTGCTGGATGAGCCACTGTCGGCGCTGGATGCACGGATTCGCAAACACCTTCGCGAACAGATCCGTCAGATCCAGCGCGAGCTGGGGCTGACCACCATATTCGTCACCCATGATCAGGAAGAAGCGCTGATCATGTCTGACCGGATCTTCCTGATGAACCAGGGCAAGATCGTCCAGAGCGGTGACGCGGAAACCCTCTACACCGCACCGGTGGACGTATTTGCCGCGGGGTTTATCGGCAACTACAACCTGCTCGATGCCGACAGCGCCAGCAAGTTGCTGCAACGCCCGATCACCGGTCGCATCGCCATTCGTCCGGAAGCCATCGAACTGAGCCTGAACGGTGAGCTCGACGCCCAGATTCGCAGCCACAGCCTGTTGGGCAACGTGATTCGTTACCGCGTCGTAGCTCGTGGCGTGGAATTGGTGGTCGACGTATTGAACCGCTCGGCGGCTGATTTGCATGCCGACGGTCAACGCCTGGCGCTTTCCATCGATCCGACGGCCCTGTGTGAGGTAGCCTGATGCTCTTGATGGGCCTGATTATTTTGAAGGGAGAGCTGCGCTAATGGCTTTGGCAATTTTTGATCTGGACGAAACCCTGATCCATGGCGACTGCGCCACCTTGTGGAGCGAACAGATGGGCCGCCTTGGCTGGGTCGACAGCGAGTCCTTCATGCGTCGCAACAACGAGCTGATGGACGCCTACAGCCACGGCAAACTGAACATGGAAGACTACATGGCCTTCAGCCTGGAGCCGATTGCCGGACGTACTCCGCAAGAAGTTGAGCATTTGGTGGCACCGTGGGTCGAGGACGTAATCGAGCCCATCATTTTCAGCGACGCCTGCAAAGCCATCGCCGCACACCGCAAGGCTGGCGACCGGATCCTGGTGATCTCGGCCTCTGGCACGCACCTGGTCAAACCCATTGCCGAGCGTCTGGGCGTTGACGAAATATTGGGGATCGAGCTGGAAGTGACCCATGGGGTCTATAGCGGCAACACCGTCGGCACCCTGACCTACCGCGAAGGCAAGATCACCCGCTTGCTGGAGTGGCTGGACACCGAAGGCGAAAACCTCGAAGGCGCGAGTTTCTACTCAGACTCACGCAATGACCTGCCGTTGTTGCTGAAAGTCGACTTCCCACATGTGGTCAACCCGGATCCGGTGTTGCAGGAGCACGCCGAGAAAGCCGGATGGCCAATCCATCTCTGGAAGTAACCCATGATCGCTCCCATGCTCCGCGTGGGAACGATCTGTCAGACCAGGCTTTCGTCGATCACCAACACCAACTTGCCCGACACCTTGTTGGTCGCCAGTTCGGCAAACGCGGCTTCAGCATCCGTGATCGCAAAGGTCTTGGCCAGTTGCGGGCTCAACCGCCCTTCGGCGAACAGCGGCCAGACGTGCTGACTCAGATCGCTGAACAGATCGGCCTTGAATTGCTCGTCCCGACTGCGCAGGGTCGAACCCAGTAGCTGCACCCGCTTGGCCAACACCTGCGCCAGGTCCAACTGCGCTTCACGCCCGCCCATCAGACCGATCAACACCCAGCGGCCATCGCGCGCCAGCAGTTTCACGTTCAGCGCGGCATAGTTGGCCCCCACAGGATCGAGGATGACGTCAAACGGGCCGAACTCATTCAAACTTTCCAGACCATCGGTACGGACCACTCCGCCCTGTGCGCCCAAAGCCTCGCAGTAGGCCAGACGATCCGCCGAACCGACACTGACCCAGCACGGGTTGCCAAATGCCTTGCACAGTTGAATAGCCGCCGACCCAACGCCGCTGGCACCCGCGTGCAACAGCACTTTTTCACCGGGCTTGAGCGCTGCCAGCTGAAACAGGTTCAGCCACGCGGTGCTGTAGACCTCGGGCAGTGCGGCCGCTTCAGTCAGCGACAGACCTTGCGGCACAGGCAACACATGACGGCCATCGACCACCACTTCTTGCGCCATCCCACCACCGGCCAGCAGCGCGCAGACGCGATCACCCACTTGCCAGGGCGAACCCGCCCCCACCTCGCTGATCACCCCGGAACACTCCAGCCCCAGCACTTGACTGGCACCAGGCGGCGCGGGATAGAGTCCTGCGCGCTGTAACAGATCGGCCCTGTTCAAGCCCGCAGCCGCTACTCGAATACGAACTTGCCCTACGTCACACGTCGGACTCGGCTCTTCAACCCATACCACTCGACCTTCAACGCCTTGCAATGCTTTCACAGTGCCTCCATAGTGAGTCTGGACTGAGCCCGTTGCTGTAGCGTCGGGCTTTTTGCATTATGCGACCGGTTCCTGCGGAACCGGCGACTTCAAAGACGGCCTAATATGCGTGATCAATTGTCCCCGCGTCGAATCAGCATGAAGCATTTGTTCCCCAGCACCGCCCTAGCTCTCTTCATTGGTCTCGGCCTTATGCAGCTGTCGACCAATACGTTCGCAGCCAATAGCTGGGACAATCTTCAGCCCGATCGTGACGAGGTGATTGCCAGCCTTAACGTCGTCGAGTTGCTCAAGCGTCACCATTACAGCAAGCCGCCTCTCGATGACGCGCGCTCTGTGATCATCTATGAAAGCTACCTGAAGCTGCTGGATCCGTCGCGCAGTTACTTTCTCGCCAGCGATATTGCCGAATTCGACAAATGGAAAACCCAATTTGACGACTTCCTCAAGAGCGGCGACCTGAATGCCGGGTTCACCATCTACAAGCGTTATCTGGACCGCGTCAAAGCGCGTCTGGACTTCGCCCTGCTTGAACTGAACAAAGGCGTCGACAAATTCGACTTCACCACCAACGAGTCGTTGCTGATCGATCGCAAGGACGCTCCTTGGCTCAAGACCACCGCAGAACTCGACGACCTGTGGCGCAAACGCGTCAAGGATGAAGTGCTGCGCCTGAAAATCGCCGGCAAAGATACCAAGGCTATTCAAGAGCTGCTGACCAAGCGCTACAAGAATCAGCTGGTGCGACTGGATCAAACCCGTCCTGAAGATATCTTCCAGGCATACATCAACACCTTCGCCATGTCCTACGACCCGCACACCAACTATCTGTCGCCAGATAACGCGGAGAACTTCGACATCAACATGAGCCTGTCGCTGGAAGGCATCGGCGCTGTGTTGCAGAGCGACAATGACCAGGTAAAAGTCGTGCGCCTGGTGCCGGCAGGCCCGGCGGACAAAACCAAGCAAGTCGCACCGGCGGACAAGATCGTCGGCGTTGCCCAGGGCGACAAGGAAATGGTCGATGTGGTCGGCTGGCGTCTGGATGAAGTGGTCAAACTGATCCGCGGACCGAAAGGCTCGGTGGTGCGTCTGGAAGTGATTCCGGCCAGCAATGCACCGAATGACCAGACCAGCAAGATTGTCGCTATCACTCGCGAAGCGGTGAAACTGGAAGAGCAGGCGGCGAAAAAGTCGATTCTCAACCTGAAACAGGATGGCAAGGACTACAAGCTCGGGATTATTGAAATTCCGGCCTTCTACCTTGACTTCAAAGCCTTCCGCGCCGGTGACCCGGATTACAAGAGCACCACCCGCGACGTGAAGAAACTGTTGACCGAACTGCAAAAAGACAAAGTCGATGGCGTGGTCATCGACCTGCGTAACAACGGCGGCGGCTCGTTGCAGGAGGCCACCGAGCTGACCAGTCTGTTCATCGACAAAGGTCCGACCGTGCTGGTGCGTAATGCCGATGGCCGGGTCGACGTACTTGAAGATGAAAACCCTGGTGCGTTCTACAAAGGCCCGATGGCCTTGCTGGTCAACCGTCTCTCGGCTTCCGCCTCGGAGATTTTTGCCGGCGCCATGCAGGACTACCACCGCGCGCTGATCATCGGCGGTCAGACCTTCGGTAAAGGCACCGTGCAGACTATCCAGCCGCTCAATCATGGCGAGCTGAAACTGACGCTGGCCAAGTTCTACCGGGTTTCCGGGCAGAGCACCCAGCATCAGGGCGTGCTGCCGGATGTCGACTTCCCGTCGATCATCGACACCAAGGAAATCGGCGAAAGCGCCCTGCCTGAAGCCATGCCGTGGGACACCATTCGTCCGGCGATCAAACCGGCGCTCGATCCGTTCAAACCGTATCTGACGCAGTTGAAATCCGAGCATAACGCACGCTCGGCCAAGGACGCGGAATTCGTGTTCATCCGCGACAAACTGGCCCTGGCCCAGAAGCTGATGACCGAGAAAACCGTCAGCCTCAACGAAGCCGAGCGCCGCGCGCAGCACGCTGATATCGAAGCCAAGCAGCTTGCAATGGAAAATATCCGTCGCAAGGCCAAGGGTGAAGAGCAGCTCAAAGAGCTGAAGAAAGAAGACGAAGAAGCAATCGCGGCCGAGCCGGACAAGACCAAACCGGAAGACGATGCCTACCTGAGCGAAACCGGGCGGATTCTGCTGGATTACTTGAAGCTCAACACTGCGGTAGCGAAACACTGACAATGATGGCAATTTAATCTGGACGTTCCGCGGATCGTCATCAAATAGTCATCATTCTGTCGTGAAATACAGGACTGGGCGCCCGCGGCGCCCAGTCCTTTTTTTATCGACAGAGAACGCCATGACCACGACCGAACAGCTGAGCGCCTTGAGTTCAATCCTGGCTCAAAGCGGTTTACACAGTCTGTTCCAGCCGATCATTTCCCTCTCTGAAAGACGTATCCTGGGCTACGAAGCCCTCAGTCGCGGCCCCTCCAACAGCCCATTGCACTCTCCCATCGCATTGTTTGCCGTAGCCCGTCAGGCCGGTCGCCTCAGCGAACTGGAAATGGCTTGCCGTCACAGCGCCTGTCGACGTTTCAACGAACAGAAGTTGCCGGGCAAACTGTTCCTCAACGTCTCCCCGGAATCCCTTCTGGAGGCGGCTCACCAGCCAGGCCGTACACTGCAATTGCTGCAAGACTTCGGGATTGAGCCGAGCCAGGTAGTCATCGAACTCACCGAACAAACCCCGACCGACGACTTCCAACTGCTGCAAAATGCGCTGCATCACTATCGGGCCATGGGCTTTTCGATTGCCCTGGACGATCTCGGCGCGGGGTATTCAAGCTTGCGGTTGTGGTCCGAGCTGCGCCCGGACTACGTGAAGATCGACCGACACTTCATCGACGGTATTCATCTGGACGCCCTCAAGCGCGAGTTCGTGGGCTCAATCCTGCAAATCGCTAAAGCCTCCCGGGCACAAGTCATCGCTGAAGGTATCGAACTGCCGGAAGAACTCGCGGTGCTGACCGAGATGGGCGTCGACCTGGTCCAGGGCTACCTGCTCTGCCGTCCGCAGGAGCATCCGCCGAAGGATGCGCGAGTAATGATGCCCAAACGCGACAGCACTGCTGTGGCCCTGAACGACGAAGGCCGCGACCTCAGCGCCCTGCTCAACGAACAACCGGCAGTGGCTCGGCAAACCCCTACCGCGACAGTTCTGGAAGCCTTCCGTCGCCAGGCCAACCTCAACTCCCTGGCAGTGCTGGATGATCAAGGACACCCCTGCGGGATCGTCCACCGCCATTCGCTGTCGGATTCGCTGCTCAAACCCTTTGCCACCGACCTGTTCGCGCGCAAGCCCATCAGCCGGTTGATGAGTGAAGACTTCCTCGCGGTCGAACTGAGCCAGTCACTGCAACAGGTCAGCCGCCTGATTACCAGCCGCGCCCGACAACGGATCGAAGAAGACTTCATCATCACCCTGAACGGCATCTACCTGGGCCTGGGGCGGGTAATCGACGTCCTCAAACTGATTACCGAGCTGAAGATCCAGCAAGCCCGCTACGCCAATCCATTGACCCTCTTGCCGGGCAACGTGCCGATCCAGCAGTGCCTCACACGGTTGCTGCAACAGGCCCGCGAATCGGTGATCTGCTATGTGGACATCGACAGTTTCAAACCCTTCAACGATATCTACGGTTACGGCCGGGGGGATGAAGTCCTGCTGTGTCTGGCGCAGTGTCTGAATGATCGAGTGGACCCGGGCCGCGACTTCGTCGGGCATATCGGCGGTGACGATTTTCTGCTGGTGTTAGGCCCGGAAGACTGGCGGAAACGTCTCAACCAGCTACTGGACGACTTCCACAGTCAGTGCCGGCGCTTCTATAGCAATGAGCACCTGGAAGCCGGCTGCTTTATCGCGCCCAATCGCCAGGGCGTACGCCAGGAATTCCCGCTGCTGTCGCTGTCCATCGGCGTCGTGCATTTATATCCACAGGCCTGTGGACAACTCGACTCCAGCCAACTGGCAGAACTGGCTTCGCAAGCCAAGCATCACGCCAAGAATGTGCCGGGTCACAGCATTCACGTGATCGACAGCCTGGAGATTGGGTTGCCGGTGGTGGAGGGGTTTTAAATTATCTCGCGAGCGCAGTCAGTTAAGGAAATGAGGTCTCTATGTAGGAGCCGAGCTTGCTCGCGATGGGCGTTAACGATAACGCGTGTTTTCTGAATAAACGCGTCGTCCCTGAGTCCATCGCGAGCAAGCTCGGCTCCTACAGGGAACCACCGCTTGATTCCAACTGCTTGAGCTTGATCTCCGCCAGCGGATGCCCGGCCTTCGCCGCCATTGTCCACCAACGGGCCGCCTCAGCCGCATCAGGAGCTTTACCGGGTGTTCCGGCAAGGCTGATCACCCCCACTTGGTAGGCCGCCTTGGCGTCCCCCGCCAGCGCCGCCAGGCGCAGCAAGCGTACACCTTCTTCGCGGGCGCCGAGGCCTTGGCCACGGAAGGTCAGGATATGGCCGTAGAAGCTCTGAGCACCGACATCACCCAGGTTTGCCATGCGCGCGAACTGACCTTCGAGCCAGTGCCAGCCACGGGGCTGACGCACGAACCACGGCCAATGAAACAGCCGACGCGCCAACCAGTAGCTGGCTCGCGCCTTAAGTCGCCAGAACACTCAGGCCTCCGCCGATTCGGGATACTCGTATTCGAAAACCCGCACTACTTCGGACGCATGCCAGGAAGCCGCAGCAACACCATCGGACGGACCGGAGAAACGTCCAAGACGCTCGACACACTCGAAGAAGCCGGTACGAGGCAAACGGCTTGCACCTTGGCTGATCACCAGCGAACTGCGCAATGGCTGCTCCGCTCGGGCATCCAGCGCTGCCAGATGCTCCAGGGCCGCGGTCAGGGTTTGCATGGCCGGGCTGGGTAACTGCAAACGCTCAAGCAAAGCCCGGTAAGTCAGTAGATGACGCTGGCGGCGGGCGTGATCGAGCTCGCTCAGCAACCCATCCCAATGTTGTCGACTAATGCGTACGCTCACGTCTCGTCCCTCCAGCCTGGCACCGTCAACTCCCAGGCCAGGCTGCGGCGAATCGCGGCGTCCGGCAGACGCTCACCGCTTTCAATCAAGGCCAGATAAGACGGGCTGATTCCTACTGTGCGGGCTAACGCCTCAATGGCGATGCCCTTCCCTTCGCGCAAACTGCGGAGTTGATCCAGGCCAGGAAGAATCTGGTCTGGTGGTGCCGCGTGACGGACTGTGGCTTCTCGCGGCGGCTGCTCGGTAATACCCGCAGCTTTTAACAAAGCCTGATACTGAGCCCACGGCAGAACCGCATACTCGGGCTCGCCATCACGTGTAATTATCTGAATATCCATTACTACCCCGTAGGACAACAACACTTAGCGAGTCAGCACTTTTCCCTAGAAGTGTAATCCTAACAGCCGCCAAGGTCGCGAGGGGGGTATCAATATGTGGAGGACCCTGAATCGGCTCAGGTTTTTTTCGGGCCCTGCAGCTGGAGTTGCTCCAGCGTATCCGGCAATTGCTCGACCACCGCCAGCTTTTCCGGCAGCTGCCGTAAGCGCCAGGCACGGAAGGCACTCAACTCGTCATCGAGGGTTTTCATCACCCAAGCCAATACCGCGATGTCATCGAGCATGCCAAACACTGGAATGAAATCCGGGATGGCATCGAGTGGACTGAGGAAATACATCAGGCCCGCCACAATTATCAGAATCGATTTGTGACTGATGGCCCGGTACTCCCCACGCCAATAAGCCAGACACAACGCCTGTAACAATCGCAGATCATCTTTGAGTTTGCCCAGGCGGTTGCCTTGGCTCGCTCCTTTGCTCGCCACGGCGAAGAGCAATGTCGGCAAACGTCCTCGGCTAAGCAACCGTCCTGCCATGGGCAAGAAGCGCGCGAAATTCCAGGGTGCTTTCATCATCCCTCCCACTGAAATGTTATCCACACAAATTGTGGATAACCTTGTGAACAGAGCCGCTTTAAACGCTTGAAAGCCCCGTTTTATAAGGCCTGAGCTCAGATCGGGCGTTTTTTACTCACATAAAAAAACCCATTATTTCATTGACTTGGCAACCCGTCTGGGTCTAACACCAGCAACTTCAATGGTATGACTCTACCCGGCGGCGTCCGTTCGCTTACTTTGCCCTCCAGCAATCGCCAGATGCAACAACGCCCCGTATAGACGGGGCGTTGTTTTTTATCAGACGCTAATTACTTGGTAGCGTCTTGTTTTGCCTGATCCTTGATCGCCAGCAGTTCCAGGTCGAACACCAGCACCGAGTTGGCTGGAATCGCCGGGCTTGGGCTTTGCGCGCCGTAAGCCAGTTCGCTAGGGATGTACAGCTTGTACTTCTCGCCAACGTGCATCAGTTGCAGGCCTTCGACCCAACCCGGGATCACACCGCTCACTGGCAGGTCGATCGGGCTGCCGCGCTCGACGGAGCTGTCGAAAACGGTGCCGTTGGTCAGCTTGCCGGTGTAGTGAACCGTCACTACGTCAGTCGACTTGGGCTGAGGGCCATCGGCTTTCTTGACCACTTCGTATTGCAGACCCGAAGCGGTGGTGGTTACACCTGCTTTCTTGGCGTTGTCTTCGAGGAATTTCTTGCCAGCGGCTGCCGACTCTTCACTCATTTTGGCCATACGCTCTTCAGCGCGCTTTTGCAGCGCAGCGAAGGCTTCGACCAGTTCGTCATCCTTCAACTTCTGCTCTTTCTTGCCGACGGCATCTTCGATGCCCTGGGCTACTGCTTTGGAATCCAGATCATCCATGCCTTCTTGGGCAAGGCTTTTGCCCATGTTCAGGCCGATACCGTAGGAAGCTTTTTGCGCCGGGGTTTTCAGCTCAACGCTGGTCTGCGAGTCACAACCCGCGAGTACCAGGCTAACCAGGGCCACCGCCGCCGCCAACCGATGCTGTTTCATGCTATTTCCTTGTTCATGCGCCTAAAGGGCAATCGAGTAAAGCCGCGAGCTTATCAGGCCGCCACGACCAATGGCTACCGGCATGAGAGCAGGAAACTTCCGATAAGTTCACGTCCTTGAAACGCATTTCGCAGCGGCAGTCGAATTTGACTGTCGGCGCAAACTCACAATCGGAAAAGACGTTTCTCACTGCATCAGGCGTAATGGCCACTTGCCGCATAAGCTGAGCTAGGGCATAAGGGTTATAAATTGACAAGGATGTTTATTTTGCGCCTCATTTTCCGCGTATTTCTACTCATTATCGCTCTGCTCGGTCTCGGCCTGATCATCGTCCTGTATTACGTCGTCAACCCTAAACTGCCCGGCTACGTGCCTGCCAAACAGGTGCATTACCTGGAACAGTGGAGCACCGCCGACCGCCAGACCTATTACTTCACGCCCCAAGGCACCCAGGTTAAAGGCCTGCGTTATGACTGGTTCGGCGCGCTCGAATTACCGTTCTCCGAACAGCGCTTCGCGGCCCCTGAGTACCTTGCCCGCTTCGGTTTTCTCGTCGACCCGGATCAGAAAGCCACCCCGGGTAATCCCGGCAATCTGCCGGTCGGTTTCGCTCGCCATCAAAATCCTGGCAGCAAAGATGAGTTTCTGGATATTACCTGCGCCGCCTGCCACACCGGCGAGCTGCGTTACAACAGCCAGGCCGTGCGGATCGACGGTGGTTCGGCCCAGCATGTTCTGCCGTCCAGCGTTCCCACTTTGCGTGGCGGAAGCTTCGGCCAGGCTCTGGTGGCCAGCCTCGCCGCTACCTACTACAACCCATGGAAATTCGAACGCTTCGCACGCAATGTCCTCGGCCAGGACTACGAGGCGCAATACCAGCCACTGCGCAAAGAATTCAAAACGTCCCTGGATACCTTCTTGCATGTTGCCTGGAACGACACTCATCGCGGCCTCTACCCCACCGAAGAAGGCCCCGGCCGCACCGATGCATTCGGACGCATCGCCAACGCCAGCTTTGGCGACGCCATTTCTGCAGACAACTACCGAGTGGCCAACGCACCGGTGGACTATCCACAGCTGTGGGAGATGTGGACCTTCGACTGGGTGCAGTGGAACGGTTCGGCTCAGCAGCCAATGGCACGCAACATCGGCGAAGCCCTTGGGGTCGGCGCCACACTGAATTTCTTCGATACCGCAGGCCAGCCTCTCAAAGGTGACGCTCGTTACCCTTCAAGTGTGCGTGTGCGCGACCTGCACCTGATCGAAGAAACCCTGCAACGGCTCAAGCCGCCAGCCTGGCCCGAAGAATTGCTGGGCAGCATCGACAAACCTTTGGCCGCCAAAGGCCGGGCCCTGTTCACTGAAAATTGCGCCGGCTGCCACGTACCGTCCGTGATTCAAAGCAATGGTCGCCCCTTGCAAACATTGAAAATGCTGCCGGTTGGAGTGATTGGCACCGATCCCGGCGCCGCCAATAACATTGCCGACCACCGCTTTGATCTGACGGCCCTGCAATGGGATCCGGCGGAGCTGGCGGACCTGGACGTCAAACTGCATCCAACCCCCGCAGAGCCTCTGGACTTGAGCAAAATCTCGGTGGCCAAAGGGCTGGCCTACGTCACCGCTTTCGTTGAGAAACGGGCTTATCGCGACGCGAATGTGACGCCGGCAGAGCGCCCGACCCTGGATGGGCTCGGCCTGCCGATCGGGGTTCGTGAGTTACGTGCTTACAAGGCCCGACCGCTGGCCGGTGTCTGGGCCACTGCGCCGTTCCTGCACAACGGTTCGGTCCCGAGCATTTACCAACTGCTCTCACCACAGGACGAACGCGCGGCCACTTTCTACAAAGGCACCTTCGAGTACGACCCACGCCACTTGGGTTATCGCACCGAAGCCTTTACCAACGGCTTCGTGTTCGACACGCGGATCACCGGTAATCACAACAGCGGTCACGAATTCCGTGCCGGCAAGCGTGGTAACGGGGTGATCGGCCGCCTGTTGCAACCCGAAGAACGCTGGGCCTTGCTGGAGTATTTAAAAGTGCTGGGCGGCCCGTTGGAGTCGCAACTGCCATGATTATCGCCGCCGTAAAAAGGACTTTCGCATGTTGATCACTCTCTGGCTGCGCATCGGTGCCCTGCTGGGCAAAACCCTTCTGTTGCTGCTGGGTCTGGGCCTGTTCATCTGGGCGCTGGCCACAGCCTGGTTCGCCTGGCACTACAGCGGCCCGGTTTCGGCCGAAGAACAGATCCCGCCGGGCGAAGCCGCCATGACTCAGGACATCATTCAGACCGCCGTGCGCATCGTTGACCAGCACCGTGAAAACACGCGCTATCTGCGTGACGCCCATGCCAAGGCTCACGGTTGTGTCAAAGCCCAGGTTCAGGTGTTGGCTGACTTGTCGCCAGAACTGCGTCAGGGTGTATTCGCCGAGGCCGGCAAGACCTGGCAAGCGACAATGCGCCTGTCCAATGGCAATGCTTACCCGCAGTTCGACAGCATTCGGGACGCCCGCGGCATGGCGATCAAACTGCTGGATGTTCCGGGTACGCAGCTATTGAAAGAACAACAGAGCCGTGGCGAACAGGATTTTGTGATGTTCAGTCATCCGAACTTTTTTGTCAGTGACGTCGCCGAGTACCGTCAGAACGTAGCTGCGCAGGCCGATGGAAAGACGGTCAGGGCGTTCTTCCCGAACCGGGACCCGCGTAGCTGGCAGGTTCGTCATCTGTTTATCGCTCTGGCCACGCTGGCTCCGGCACCTGCAAGCCCGGCCCAGACCACCTATTTCTCGGTGTCGCCGTACAAGTTCGGCACGGCCAATGCCAAGTTCCGTGTCGCGCCAGATCCCGAAAGTTGCCCGATCTACAACCTGCCGACTCAAAATCAGGCGCTGCCTAACTTCCTGCGCAACGCACTGAACCAGCAGTTGTCGACCGATCGTGTCCCGGCGTGCTTCGTTTTGCAGATTCAGCGCCAGGATCCGGCCAAATACATGCCCATCGAAGATACCAGCATTGAATGGCGTGAAATCGACGCCCCTTTCGAGACCGTAGCGCGCATCAAGATCCCGGCTCAGGACTTCGACACCCCGGCGCTGAACCTGCAATGCGACAACCAGTCGTTCAATCCCTGGTTCGGCCTGGAAGCCCATCGGCCGATTGGCGGTATCAATCGTTTACGCAAGGCGGTGTACGAAGCCGTCAGCGATTACCGGCACACTCGCAATGCCGGGCAGTGAGACAGAAACGAAGCCTGCTTCTGTGCATGTCATACCTTTCCGAAAATTTTAAGCACCCCAATGATTGCAGGACCGATGGCCACCAGGAAAAAGCTCGGCCATAGACAGAAAATCAGTGGGAACATCAGCTTGGTGGCTATTTTCGCTGCCGTCTCTTCGGCAAGCTGGGTGCGCCGGTCGCGAAACTCTTCGGCATAAATACGCAGGGTGGAGCCGACACTGGTGCCGAAGCGGATGCTCTGCGCCAGCAAGCTGACCAGCCCACGAATGTCCTCAAGGCCGGTGCGTTCGGCCAGGTGTTTGAGCGCTTCGGTACTGGGAATGCCGGCGCGGATTTCCGCATTGACCAGCGCCAGTTCCAGGGCCAGTTCGGGCTGACTGACCGACATCTCGTCGGCCACCCGCTCAATGGCCTGGGGCAACGCCAGGCCTGACTCCACGCAGACCACCATCAGGTCCAGGGCATCGGGGAAGGCCCGGAGCAGCCGAGTCATCCGTGCCTGCTTGCGCTTGTTGACATAGATTGCCGGCGCCAACCAGCCCACACAGAGTGCCGAAGCTAGCAGCACCATGCCAATGGTCAGGGATAGCTTCGGGATAAACGGCAAAGCCAGAAGCGTAAGGCCCACCAGTATCAATGGCGACAGCAGGCGAATCGCCCAGTACATGTGTACTGCCGCAGGCGAGCGATAACCCGCGTGAATCAGCAACGTTCGAGTGGGCGAGACCTGCCCCTGTTCACCGGAGGCAAAGCGCTGCCCCACTTGCTCCAGCAGCAATTGCAGGTTACTCGGCGCATTCTGCTCGAGGCTCTCCCCGCCATGACCCCGTTTGATCAGCGCAAGACGGCGCTGCACCGGATCCTGCAACCCCAACGCCAGCAATACCAGGGTCGCCGCAGCGAACACCACGCACAGGCCGACAGCCCCAACGAACAAGAGACGTGCCAGCTGTTCGTTGCCCACCACCCGATTGAGCAGACTTAGCAGATAGTCCATGACCAACACCTCTCTACGATTGCTGGCGCTTAAACCTGAATCCGGATGATTTTACGTATCCAGAAAATTCCGATCAGCATGGCAACAAAAGCCCCCATGACCAGCTTCTGGCCCACAGGCTCCTTGATGAGCAAGGGCAAATAATTTGGGCTCGAGATCACAATCGCCGCCGCCAATACAAAGGGCACAGACACCAATATCCAGCCCGACATGCGTCCCTCGGCCGAGAGGGTCTTGACCTTGCGCTGAAAACGGAAGCGTCCACGAATCAGGCTGCTCAAACGATCCAGCACCTCAGTCAGGTTGCCACCCGTCTCGCGGTGGATCAGCACCGAGGTCACCAGCATCATCACCGTCATGCTCGGCATGCGTTCCAGGAGACCGAGCATGGCCCGGCGCACATCATTGCCATAGTTGATATCGGCGAAGGTCAGGCCGAACTCAACAGCCACCGGCCCCTGATGCTCCTCGGCTACCAGTTGCAGGGTCTCGTTGAACGGGTGCCCGGCACGCAAAGCCCGGCACATGGCATCCAGTGCATCCGGCAGCCCCTCCTCGAACAGAGCGAAGCGCTTGTTGCGGTCGAAGGAAATCTTCAGCACCGGCAGCCAGAACACTGCCATGGCCGCCGGAACAGCCGCCCACCAGAGGTGCGTGAGCAACCAAAGCCCAAGCCCCGTCGCCGTCGCCAGGACCAGCCCGAGTAAAAGCACCCGATAGGCGCGGTAGTCATGCCCGGCTTGCTCGATCATCTGCGCCAGCGCCTCCATAGCCGGTAACTGCTCCAGGCGGGCCTCCAGCGGCGACAGGCGCCGCAGGTATTTCTGCCGCAGCACCGTCTGCATATTCGGCAGGTTGCTGGCCCGTTCCAGCAGCTCAAGGCGACCGCGGATACGTTTACGCACCTGGCCGGCCTCTCCGAACACCGGCACCACCAGCCCCTGGCTGAGGAGGAACATAGCGGTGAACACCATGCCGAGGAACGCCAGGATGTATTCACCAGGGATCTGACTCATGACTGCGCCTCCATCCATTCCGGCCGGAACAGGTTGAGCGGCAGCTCGATACCACGCTTGGCCAGTACATCGCGAAAGGCCGGCACCATGCCGGTGGGGCGGAATTCGCCCAGTACCTCACCGTGTTCACCCATGCCTGAGCGGACGAAAGAGAAGATCTCGGTCATGGTGATCATTTCACCCTCCATGCCGTTGATCTCCTGCACGCTGACCAGCCGTCGCTTGCCATCTTCCTGACGTTCCAGCTGTATCACCACGCCGATGGCCGAGGCGATTTGCTGGCGCATGGCCTTGATCGGAAAGGTCGCACCGGTCATCGACACCATGTTCTCGATCCGCCCCAGGGCATCGCGCGCGGTATTGGCGTGGATCGTGGTCAGCGAGCCGTCGTGGCCGGTGTTCATCGCCGTCAGCATATCCAGCGCCTCAGCGCCGCGAACCTCACCGATCACGATGCGGTCCGGGCGCATACGCAGACTGTTGCGCACTAGTTCGCGCTGGCTCACCTCGCCACGGCCTTCGATATTCGACGGGCGGGTTTCCAGGCGCACCACATGGGGTTGCTGCAGTTGCAACTCGGCCGAGTCTTCGATGGTAACGATCCGCTCGTTATGCGGAATGAAGCTGGACAGCACATTGAGCATGGTGGTCTTGCCACTGCCGGTGCCGCCGGATACCAGCACGTTCAGCCGCCCACGGACGATGGCCTTGAGCATCAGCGCGATGGCCGGAGTCAGGGTGCCCATCTGCACCAGACTCTCGGTATTGAGCAAATCCACCGCGAAACGGCGGATCGACATGCTCGGCCCGTCGATGGCCAGGGGCGGGATAATGGCGTTGACCCGCGAGCCGTCCTTCAGACGTGCGTCCACCAGCGGCGAGGATTCATCAATGCGTCGCCCCAGATTGGAAACGATGCGGTCGATGATGTTCAGCAGATGCTGATCGTCGCGAAAGCGCACATCGGTTCTCTGCAGCTTGCCGAAGCGTTCGACATACACCGAGGCATGCCCGTTGACCAGGATGTCGGACACACTGTGGTCGGCCAGCAGCGGCTCCAGTGGCCCGAGGCCAAGCACCTCGTCGGTGATCTGCTTGATGATCAGCTGGCGGCTGGTGGCACTCACCGGTGCCGAATACTCATCCAGCAAGCGCTGGCTGATCTCGCGGATCTGCCGCCCGGCCTCGGCCGGTTCCAGAGAATCGAGCAATGACAGGTCCATGACCTTGAGCAACTGCTGGTAGATCTTCTCCCGCCACTCGATCTCCATCGGATTGAGTTTGGTTCTGGTCTCGTAGAGGACGTCCGGCACGCTGGCCTCCCAGGCCATTAGCTCGCTGACGCAGTCCTCGCCGTCGATGGGTGCTTCCTGCCCGTCTGCCGGAACATTTTTGCCGGACTGCTGACGCAGGCGATTACGAAATTCGCTAAGCATGGCTTACCCCCCGAACAGGCGGCTAAAGGTACGTTTCAGCAAGCCCTGCTCGCTGGCCTGGATCCCGATAAGATCCTGGCTCAACTCACGCAAGGCGACGGTGACAGAGGCACGTGGCGCATGGAGCTCCAGTGGCACCCCAGTGTTCTGGCTTTCACTGACCACCGCATAATCATTGGGCAGTTTCTGCAGATTCACGCAACGCAGCCCCTCGCTGATATCCTTGAGGCTGACAGGTGAGGCTTTGTTGAAGCGATTGACCACCACTTGCAGGCGACTACCCTGCAACCCCAGGTCGTCACGCAGGATACGCGTCAGGCGGGTGCCGTCCTTCAGATGACTGAGACTCTGCTGCACTACGATGTAGACCTGGTCCGCCTGCTCCAGAGTGACACCGGTGAGGTGGTCGATCTGCCGCGGCAAATCCACCACCACCCAGTCATAGGTGCTGCGTGCCAGGCGCAGCAGGGTTTCCAACTGTTCCAGACCCACATCCTGGGACAGAAACAGCTCACTGGCACGCCCGCCGAGCACATGCAGGGTCGGACTGAAATGATTGCAAAAGCCGCGCAAGGCGACACTGTCCAACGCCTCGATCTGCCGCAGAACCTCTACGTGGCAGTGCGTCGGCCGCACATCCAGGCAGTGAGCCACGCTGCCGAACTGCAGGTCCAGATCCAGTAACAGGGTTGCGCCGCCACGGACACTGAGCTGATGAGCCAGATTACAGGCCAGCATGGTTGCGCCCGAGCCACCCTTGGCATTCATCACCGCAATCAGTTTGCCTTCAGTCGCCTGCCCCGCTTTGGCCTCCGTCAGCATACGGCCCAGTGCCGCCTGCAACTCTTCTGCGGCCACCGGCTCGGCCAGAAAGTCACGGGCTCCGGCCTGCATCGCCAGGCGCATGCCCTCGCGCTCATCCAGAGGTCCACACACCAACAGGGGTGGACGCTCCTGTGCAGGACGCCGCAACAGCGCCGCCAGTTCTTCGCGCCACAAGTGGCTGACACGCAGCAACAGGAAATCAGGCATCTGCTCCAGCCCGTACAACGGGTCGGTATGGCCATTGCTCACCAGCCGCGTGCTCACTTGCAGACTGGGCAGACATTGGCTCAACGTAGTCAGATGTTGCAAGGCCTCGGCATCGCGGCTACTGATCAGCAGGCGCAAGCCCTGCTTATGGGCAGAGGTAGTAATGGGGACGTCCCGGGCGCTTAACATGGCGTAATATCTCCCGCCTCGGGATGACGGCCAAGGCTTTCTCGAGGCATGGTTGACCTGAATGCTGGCAGGGTGAACACCCCACTGAATCCAGGTATAAGCAGGTTGAAACTGAAGTTCGCTATTCGCAGCTGAACATAGCGGACGGCGCGAAACCCGGTGGCGCTGACCAGATCGTTGGGGCTGGTCACCACCGCACCGTTTACGTCCAGATAAGTCAGGCTCAGATCGGCCGTTCCCAGGTTGTTGATCAAGCTACTGGCGCCACCGTTATTGGCTGCATTGAAGATCGCCCGGCGCAGAATGATCGGGTCGCTGATGTCACACACCGCAGCCAGCCGAGCACCGCGGCGCACGGTTTCATTCAGTGCATTGACGGTGAAATACAGCCGGCCCATTTCCATTACGCCGAACAACAGCGTGAACATCAGCAGGCCGACGATGGCGAACTCGACCACATACACCCCGCGCATACGCTTGATGTTCATCACAAGGCCCTCATCACGACCGTCGAGGTCAAGGCAATGCCGAGCGGCACTGCATTGCCAAAGAAAGCTGGCAATGCGCTGCCGATCACCGGCTGGAAGGTATAGGTAATGCTCACCTGTACATGGTCAGTACCTGATGCAGAAACCGAGACATTGCCGGTGGTCAGCCCCGGCACCACCGGTGGGTAGTTATTCGGGTTGGTAGGCGCGCCGTAAAGGGCGACGTTCTGGGTCTGGGACTGCAGAGTGGCGTTCAGATCGAGCTGGCCAAGGGTAGCGTTCCAGGCCTGGCCGGCAACAAAACGCCCGGCATCACGACTGGCCTGCATCAGGCTGTTGTACTGAAACAGCAAGCGGCCGAACTCGCCGATCGCACACAGCAGCAGCAACAACAGTGGTAGAGCAATCACCAGCTCCACCATGGCTACCCCGCGCTGGGCCTGCGGCCGTTTGAATGCACGACGTCCCATATGACCTCCTACGAGTCGCTGCTCGGTGTCTGGTTGTTGTCGATATAGGTCTTGTACAGCTGAATAATCTGCGGGCCCGTGGCATTTGAAGGGTTGGGGCCCGACACGTTGTCGCCTTCGCACTGTTTGACGAACTGACCGAATATCTGCGAAGAACTACCCTGTTGAGACGCTGGCTGCAGCACGAAGAAGCAGCCAAAGCCAAGCACCGGTATCGTGGACGACCCGTCGTTCTTGCCAGCGCAATTACCAATCACGATCTTCAGCATCCGTCGTTCGAACGCGCCATTGGCCTGGCAGCCGCTGCCCGTGCCAGCGACACACGCGGCGACGCTCTGCACCCAGTCGTTGTAATCGAGCAATGCGGTGCCACCGGCGGAGAGATTGCCGTTGCTGGAGGTGACCGGTTGACCGTTATACAAAATCTGGGCGGGCGATCCGGTGAAAGTCAGCGGCTGGGGGTTGGTGGTGATCACCAGGTCCGGCGGAAAGTCCGCGGCACTGAGGCCGCCGCCTGAATACTGGCCGAAGCGAGTATTCAGGCCCTGAACGGCAGGCCCCACGGAGTTGCCTGGCTTGGTGTTGACAGTCGAGCCGACGTTGTTGCACTCATTGATCCCGCCCGCCAATGCGTTTCTGACGGCGTTGCCACCGGAACCAAAATCGAGCAGTTGGAAATTGCCGGAGCCGATCGCCGAGTTATTGCCTGAGGCGGTTTTCAACACCTGCACATCACCGAATTGGTAACCCCAGAAATTCCCGGCGCTCGGGTTGTACTGAGCGGGGTCGCCGCAGACCATCAGCGGCGCGACATCACAGGGGCTGGTCGGGCTGGGCCCGGCGGTGGCGACGGCTGCCACGGCCTTGTTCGGGGCGGCGCCATTACCTGTCGCCTGCAACATGCCCCAGAAAAAACCGCTCAGAGGGTAGTTCGCTACCGTTACCCGCACATATTTCGCATCCGCCGGGCCAGGGAAGGAGAAAGGCCCGTAGACGTTGTTGGCCAGCTCCACCGTGGCAAAGCCGGCGACATTATTGCCGATGGCGGTGGCCAGTTCATTGTTGCCCGTGGCATTGGCATTCAGTGTCAGGGTAGCGCGTGCAGCGCTTTGCGTCTGGGTGGCCGCACCAGTTGCGCCGGACACCATCATGAGCGTCTTGGCCCCGCTCAGCGCCGCCGCATCCACCGCATTTTGCAGGCGCGTCTTGTTCACCAGCATATGGCCGCCGTCCAGCGCCAAGGCCCCCATCAGCAGGATGGAGGCCAAGGCAGCCACGACCAGCACAATCGTCGCACCCTGCTGACGTTTCGCATAAGTGGTGAATGGCCGTTGGATACGGGGTCCCATGATCAAGCCCTCATTTCTGCCACTATTTATTTATCTGAAACGGCTGGCTGGCCTTGACCTGTGAAGTGGACCTGTTAAGTGCGTTCGCCTGCCAGAGCAATGCCAAACTTTCCGATACCCAATGGGGTCCATCCGACGCAATGCCTACAACGATTGAGCCTGATGACTTATAGGGCTTTCACTACATTGACCTCGATACCGCGAATCACAGTGATGCTGCTGCTACCGCCACCGCCACCTCTATGATGGCGTACTACCGGTTTTGGAGCTGGCGCTGGAGCCGGGACCTGGGCCAGTGCAACCGGCTGAGCGATCGCTGGTTGTTTCTGGTTATCCAGCGGATTGCGCAGAGCCAGTTGCAGCTTCCCTTCGGTCATCCCTTTGACCAGGACTTCCGTCTGACCCGGAGTCATCTCCAGGGTCACCGCGCGCACCACCACCGGCTGGGTCTTGTCGGTGCTGGCAGTCTGGTCCACTGCCAGCACCCGCAAATCCTCCAGTATGGTTTTAGACTCGGCATTACCGTTGTTTCCCGTCTGTCTGGTGGCCAATACATCGACCCTATTGCCCGGCAACAGGAACCCACTCACCCCGACCACATCGTCCACGCGCAACGATATGGCACGCTTGGTGGGTTCGATCAGCGAGGCCAGTGTGCTGCCGCCGAGGTGCTCGGCCAGGCGTGCGCCGCGCAGGATGTCGCCGCGCAGCATGGAGAAAGTGGCGATCTTGCCCACCACCTTGTCGGTGGCATCGAAGGCATCTTCCGGCACTGTATCCTTGGGCATCCGCACCAGCGTGACCTGTTGGGCTTCGACCATCTGCCCGAAAGCAATCTCCACCGTGGCCACTACCACGTTCTGCTGATTGTCGTCCGGACCGGCGTTGAGCCGTGCGCTTAACCAGGTGTTGGCCATCCATGCGGCGCCCAGGCCCAGGATCAGGGATAAGGCAATCAGGGTGAGAGTACGAGAACTCATGTCGGTATCTCCTTATCCAAGAAAGTCGAGCTGAACGAAATAGTTGCGCCAGGCCCACTCCAGCTCCAGCGACGACAGCGGCCCGGAGCCGCCCAGGTAACGCTGGCGGTCGAGCGCCATGCTCAACAGGTCGCGGGGGTGGCAAGGCACCAAGGGCATGTTTTCGGTTTCATAGAGTTCCAGCAGCACATAGCGCAACAGCAGCGGGTCATAAGGAATGCCTTGCCGCTCGGTTTCCTGGCGCCAGATTCGTTCGTAATCAACGGGATCCAGGTAGCCAAATTGCAGCTTGTAACCAATGCGCCGCAGGAACGCCTCATCGGCCAGCTCTAACGGGTTGAGGTTGGTGGAGAACACCAGGATCAGGTCGAACGGCAGCTCGCAGTGCCGCCCACCGCCAAAGTTGAGGAAGTCACGCTTCTCCTCCATCGGCACGATCCAGCGATTAAACAGCTCGGCCGGGGCCACGCGCTGGCGGCCCATGTCGTCGATGATGAACAGGCCATTACTGGCCTTGAGCTGCAAGGGGGCCTGGTACTGGCGGGTGAAGGGATCGTAGCGAACATCCAGTTGTTCCATGCTCAATTCACCGCCGGTGATGACGATCGGTCGCTTACAGCAGAGTAGTCGACGATCGATCCCTTCGTTGAGCAGCAGGTGGTTCTGCGTTTCGGTAGCATCCAGGCGCTGGTGTATCTGGGGATCGAAGATCTCGATCACCGCTTCGTTGATCGCAATGGCATGGGGTACCCAGATGGCTTCGTCAAACAGGCGGATCAACCGGCTGCTGATATAGGTCTTGCCGGTACCTGCGGGCCCGTAAAGCATGATCGCGCGCCCGGAGTTCAGCGCCACCCCCAGTTGATCGAGCATGCTGTCGGCGAGCACCACTGCGCCGAAAGCGCCATGCATGTCGTCCGAGTTGATATGACCGTGGTGGATGGTTTGCGCCTTGATCAGGGAGCGGTAGGCACTCACCGGATAGGGTGCCGCGCCGATATAGCCGCTGCGCGCCAAGGCATCGCGGGCGGCGCTGCGACCGCGCTGCGTCAGGCTGTAGCGCAGTGCCTGAGCACCGTTCTGGCCGAGTATCTCGACGCGGCCATCCTTGCGCAGGAAGTTCAGGACTTCTTCCAGTACCGTGCCGGGCAGCGCCAGGCGCTCCACCAGTCGCGGCATATCCAGCACGCCGGCATCGTGCAGATGCTTGCAGACCAGATCACCGAGAAAGTTCTCCGCAAGGCCCGTCTCACTGACAGTGCGCGGCTGCGGAGCCAACCGCTGCACCGCTTCCCGCTCGTTGGGGCAGACGTTGCTGTCACTGATGGCGTACATAGTGTTCTCCCGAACTAATGGCCGAAGGGCAGCCAGAGGACGCTGGTTAAAGTGCCGAGCAGGATCGCGATTGCGTAAGGGAAGCGTTGCCGGGCGGCATCATCGGCTTGCGGCTGGATATAGGTGCGCAGACTTGTCATCGCCCAGTACCGTTGAATAAAGCGGCCCAACTGCTTTTTGTAGAGCAGAACCGAAATCCCAAGGACGCCACCAACAATCAACGTTAAAGCCGCCGCCCAAAAAGCAGTTACAGGACCGAGAAAACTTCCCACCATAGCCATTAACTTGACATCGCCTGCGGCCATTCCAGCAAAAGCGTAAAGCGGCAGGAAAATCACTAACCCGACTGCCAGCCCGATCAGCCAAACTGTCATTCCAGAGAAACCGTAAAGCCAACTCTGAATAACTGCCGAGCAGATCAAACCAGCTAAAACAAGAATGTTGGAGATACGGTGAGCGCTTAAATCAGTGATCACCGCAATCCCGAGAAAAATGAGCACGGAGGTACTTAATAAAATATTCATAAAAGCCACCTCCGTTTTACCGCGAAAGACCAGACCAAGAATGCCAGCCTTAGGCGGCAGGGGTAATTGCGGTGGTCAAGGCAGTAATCACGACGCTCACTTCCCCGCCAAGCGCCGTAAAGGCCCCAACCACTGTCAAAGAAATAAGCCCACCGGCCACGGCATATTCCACGACGGTCAGGCCATCTTCGTCTTTGATGAACGTCGCCACTGAAGTCTTGATTGTTTGCAGATTCATTTTGCCCACCTCATTTAATCAATTGAGTGTTGGTCTTCCAAGACATGAGTGTTGATCTTCCAAGACGTGAGTATTGATCTTCCAAGACGTGAGTGTTGGTCTTCGCTTAATGCACTGCCTGGCTGAAACCTTAGTTGGAAGGGCAACATAAGCCGCCGACCAAAAAATGGCTACAGGGCCGAAAAATTTTCCCACCATAGCCATTAACTCGACATCGCCTGCGGCCATTCCAGCAAAAGCGTAAAGCGGCAGGAGAATCACTAACCCGACTGCCAGCCCGATCAGCCAAACTGTCATTCCAGAGAAACCGTAAAGCCAACTCTGAATAACTGCCGAGCAGATCAAACCAGCTAAAATAAGGATGTTGGAGATACGGTGAACGCTTAAATCAGTGATCACCGCAATCCCGAGAAAAATGAGTACGGAGGTGCTTAATAAAATATTCATACAAGCCACCTCCGTTTTATCGCGAAAAGCAGGACTAAAAATGCCAGCCTAGGCAGCAGGGGTAATTGCAGTTTTCAAGGCAGTAATCACGACGCCCACCTCAGTGCCAAGCGCCGTAAAGGCCCCAACCACTGCCAAAGAAATAAGCCCACCGGCCACCGCATACTCCACGACAGTCAGACCATCTTCGTCTTTGATGAACGTCAGCACCGAAGTCTTGATTGTTTGCAGATTCATTTTGCCCACCTCATTTGATCAATAGAGTGTTGTTCTTCAAGGACGGTGCTGATTGCACTGCCTGGTTGAAACCTTAGTTGGGAGGGCAATAGAAGCGTTAGGAGTTTTTTGTCGATTGCAAGGATTTTTTTGCTGTCATTGTCAAGCCAACAAAAACAGCAGGGGCAGCGCCTGAAACGGCAACTGAAAGCGTAAGAAAAGGAATGACTTAAGAATCCCTCTGCAACTGATTCGCAAGCGACGAGCGGTCAAGCCCGAGCCCATCGAAAAAGGAATGGGGGCGCCCCGATTCTGGCACCCTCAGCAAGGTATAGAACCTGACTAACTGAATTTTTGGTTTCTTATCAGGATTTGATCCTTCGTAGTCATGGCACAGTGACAATACTGCTGAGCAAAGAAGAACCAAGAAGAACCAAGAAGAAGAGAAAACGAGGCACAGGAATAAGGATCAAGGAAATGAAGCCCGACTCGGCCAAAAAACCATTCCTTTTATGGTTCGATCTCACTCGAGATCGATCGGCTGAAGAATTGATCGCGCAATTCCGCTCAGCCTGCGATTGTCGGCTGGCAAAAGACGCCACTTTTCCCGAGCGCGATCATGACCCACTACCGGACATGATCTGCATGCACTATGATCGCCCTGACATGCCGGGCCTCAGCCTGTTGCTGGAGATCAAAAGCGCCGTGCCCTCCGTGCCTGTCGCCATGTTCACCGTGCAGCACTCCGAAGAGCTCGCTGTGTGGGCCATGCGTTCTCGTGTCTGGGAGTACATGGTGCTGCCTCTCCCGGCCGCCGAGATAAGCCGGTTTCTGCGCGCCCTGGAGCAGCTCTGCGAGCTGCGCTGTAACACCCATTTCCACAGCAACAAACCGCCGATCGAGCATGGCCCGTCCCTGCCGGACAGTATTCGATTGACCGCAGAACATCAGAAGCATCAGGCACTCAATAAGGTATTGCTGTACATCGACCAGCATTTTCGGGACAACATCGACCAAAAAGATATGGCCAAGCGCTGCGCAATGACGACATTCCGCTTCAGCCGGCTGTTCAAGGAGGTCAATGGCCTGGGCTTCATGGACTACATCCTGAACAAGCGTATGGACTACGCCAAGGAGCTGCTCGAAAACAGCCAGATGCCCATCACCAGCATCGGCTATGAGGTCGGCTTCAAGGACCCCTCTTACTTCGCCCGGGCCTTCAAGCAATTCGCCGGCAGTACTCCCAGCGAATACCGCCAGGCGCGCCGCGCCGGAGTGCCCATACCTTTACCTGTAAAACCAAGACCGGCATTGGAGACTATACCTTCAGCGGTGATCGACAGCCTGCTGTTACGCAACGAAGCCTGACGGGGCCGATGCAGAAGCGGGCCGCCCCCGGAATAATCCGCGGAACAAAAAGCCAAACCCCAGACAGCAAAAAGCCCGCACTAGGCGGGCTTTGCGTGGTGACCTGGCGTTCAGCGTTCCAGGTTACCGAATATGGCGCAGCGGACGGGACTCGAACCCGCGACCCCCGGCGTGACAGGCCGGTATTCTAAC
>NZ_JBWKVA010000019.1:0-146028 GCF_059421425.1 Pseudomonas sp. GW821-FHT02H09 | reverse complement strand
TCCGACGATGGACTTAAGTGCGCCGCGTTTAGCCAGTAAACACGCGTTATCGTTAACGACCATCGTCGGAACGCCGCCCGGAGCAAGCTCGCTCCTACAGTGGACCACATTCGCTTAACTGAACGGCATTAGGCACAATGACCGGGCATGGAATCCGGGACCTGGGCTCTTACCTCACTGGAGTGCGAGGGTGTAGCTGTAATGCACCTCTCCGGTATCCGGCTTCACTAGCCAGTAGTCATCGTTGTCTTTTTTGAGCCGATAACATTCGGTTGGGTCCTTGGGCATAATGCAACAGATCACTCCATCCTTGACTGTCCAGTGCTCTAGTTGCGCCTCAGAGCCGGCCATCTGGAAAGTCTCGGTACCGTCGGCATTAAAGCTCAATGATTTGCTCAATGAACGCATCAGGGCGCCAGTGGTCACTCTTCATCCAGCCTGCGCCGCCGATAGTGCCTGACACGGCACTGCTCCTCATGCTTGACGCTTAATGGCCGTAAGCGTGTAGCACATAGGTAGCTGCACTTGCTGATTTTCGTAGAGATCGTACATCTCCTCGCGATTGGAGTGCGGATACTCCTTCAAGTGTGTGATCTGAAGCCCGGCCTCTATTGAACCCGTGACGATGTCACCCATCTGATGGACAAACCAATAGAACGGAGAGATCTTCGCCTCGACTTTTCCCTCATAGACAATCGCGTTGTCTTCGACAATGGGCTCCACACGAAAATAGGAGCTGTGTACACGCAAGGGATCGGTCGACTCCGGATCGAACATCTCGAGGAAGGGATGGGTCTCATAAATCACCAAGGTGCCGCCCACTTTGAGGGTCTTCGCGACATGAGACAGGAAGTCCGCAATATCGGGCATCCAGTTCAATACACCAATCGTAATCAACGCAACATCGAAACGACCGTGGAGTGCGGGCGACAAGCAATGGATGTCGGCTTCTATGAACTCGGGATCATGGGGAGAGAGAGACGCCAGCTCCCGCGCCTGATCGAGAAAAGCACTGGATTGATCAACTCCAACCACGGAACGAGCGCCAAGGGCAAAAAGCGAAAGGCTCTCTCGACCATTATTACAGCCGAGCTGCACCACATCTTTGCCATCGACCCCCACACGCAGAAGCAAGGATGTGATGGTCTGGTCCAGGCATGAAAAATCCGCGCGGCTAACCGAACTTAAACGCGCCTGCCATTGATCGGTATTTTTATGATGTTTGGCAGAGTCATTCCACGCATCCCGGTTGCTGGCTATGGCACTTTTATTTTTTTGCATTTCCATTGCATTCTCCGATCCTGACTGGACATGGCGTTCACTGAGTATTGGCTGCGAGTGACGAGACTCGACTCCTGCGCCTGAAAAAACCGGCCTGAGTATACCCATCGGCCACAGGCCGTTGCACCGCGATGGCGCTCACAGGGGGGCATCGAATGTACAGTATTTGCAGGAAGAAAAAGAAGGGGATCAATGAGCCCTATGCACAGGTGCGCGAGCAGTTGGCCAGATGCGCAGCGATTTACCCGAAGGTCGGCAATCAGACTCATTGATCGTTGCCCAGCTCAATGTTGGGCGGTTTCCATTTAGATAAATGGAGGTTCATCGGCACGCTCACACCTCAACCTGTTTCCTTCAAGGCAGGAGCCGTGCAATTACTTTTTTAACAAAGCCCGCCCTGCGGGTCTAATAACTTTTTGTCCCGGCGTTATGGTCTCTGGAGATAAGCGCCCCTGGCTGATCTGAATCAGCGCAGTCGACCAAGCCATTGATTGGCTATAGCAATACCGAATCGCAAGGCCTCACCATAGGTACACCACTCGCCCATTTCCTCGCCGAGCTTGACCCAGTCTTTTCCAGCCTTGAGCCAAATAGTAATTCCGATAGGCGACATGCTTTTCGGATCACCCCAGATGAAGTCGATCTTTGCTTGTTCTCCGTTTGGATGGATGTAATCCACGGGATAAGGCCTTTCCACAACCAAATGCATGGAAATCTCCCTGATCCGGCCCCGTGCCGGGATAAATAGAAATAGACCACGCACTCAAGTCATGCCAGTTGCAGACCGCCTCGCCTTTACGCCCCCCCGGAAATGACAAAGCCCGGCGCGGGGCCGGACTTTGTCGACTCCAACAACAAATGCGCACTACCCCTTCGGTAGCGTTAGTTGATGACTACCATCACTGAATAAAGGCGGTTACTCCATAGAGCACACCGATGCACAAGCATATACCCGGCTCGGAATTAGCACGGTCTTACAGACTCATGCATTGTTCCGAGAGCAGGCTACCAATCAGCTGCTAGTGTTAAACGTACGCGCAAGGTCCCCAATACCAGACTTGCTTGTGCGTCCTCTCTCACGTCCACAGGCGGAACACCATGAGATACAACCTGTTCGAGAATCAGAGAAACGAGATCATCCTGCTCGCCCGTATCCTTCTGATGATCCTTTTCATCATGTCCGGCTGGGGCAAGCTGACAAACTTCGGCGGTACCGTTGCTTACATAGGCTCACTTGGCGCGCCCATGCCCATGGTCGCCGCGGGGGTTGCAGTCGTCATGGAGTTCTTTGTGGCGATAGCGGTCATCCTGGGCTTCTACACCCGCCCACTCGCCTTTCTCTTCGTCTTGTTCGTACTCGGCACCGCGCTGATTGGGCATCACTTCTGGACAATGGTTGACCCGGAACGCGGGGCCAACATGATCCAGTATTTCAAGAACATCAGCATCATGGGCGGCTTGCTGCTGCTGGGCATTACAGGTCCGGGCAAATACTCGATTGATGGCAGATAGCGGTGCGCGCGGCTCGGGAGCCCCTCACCGGGATCTCTTGCGCTGCACGATCGTAGCCCCCTCACGATAGCCGGTGATCTGCTGGTGCTGGCTATTAAAAAGCCCCGGCATGGCCGAGGCTGGAGAAGTGATTCAAAGGTCGAGCTATTGGGTATCGGCCGACTTTTTCGATCTGACTTTGTAAGACGGCAAAATGGCCGCATAAGCCATGGCTTCTTCCCGGGTGCCGAAGGATCCGAGCCGGTCACCTTGCGTGCACACTTTCCAGGGGCCGTTGTTTACACTGATCAATTCATAACCGTTGATTTGCATCTTGCTAAGCATTGGAGCGCTCATAGTCACCTCCATTCAGGCAAAGATAATCCAGGGGTGCCGAGATCACCTTATACGCTGCTTACCCCTGATGACGATGCTCAAGCTCCATAAAATCAGATAATCGGCACGCCGGGTTCTGATGCATGGGCCGTCGAGTCGGCAAGGGAAGCCGCCTGACCCGCCCTCGCCCTTTGCACCGAACACCTTGGGAGAACGACAAGCCTACAGTCGGTCGGCCTCCTTGATCATATTGGCAGCGAGCTTAATGCCCTGGCTTTTTGCATCTTCGAAGCTTTTATAAATCGCTTTTTCATGAAGATTCTGAATATTGTCCTCAGAGTACTTCACGGTAATACGAAGGCCTTTGGGGATTGGATCACCTGGATCCCCCCATTCGAAATCAATCATCGCCTCTCTGCCGTTTGAGTGGACGTAATTAAAGGGGGACGGCCTGTCTACTGGTGCCATTTCGTTCTCCCGGATATCCAGTGATTGCCCAGTCTTAAGCATTAGTCCACAACCAACCATCACGCCACTCTGACGAGGATTCTTGTCGCCACAGCAAAACAGAACAAACCCGTTCGCCTCGGCATGACGGTCGTGAAACCAGGTCAGCGGACGCACCAACGGGGTCACCAGTTCATTATCATCGGTAAACCAGGCCTGAAATCGTATGTCTGGCCACTGACCTCACCGTCGAAACCGAGAATCAGCATGTGCTCAGCGCCATAACAAATTTCAAATCCTTCCATCTGATTTGCGCAGATTGCAGCTGTAGAAAAGTTTTCAACCTCGGGGGTCATGATGCGAACTGACGTGATCTCGCGTAAACCTTGCGGATGCTCTAGAGGCTGCGCTCTCTCGATTGGCAGCTGGTCGGGGCGCTTGGCAAAAGAGAGGAAAAACCACATGGGCTCCGAGATTGGCGCACTCCCGACATCCACCTTCAACTCTGCCGGCAGGTAAGCAGGACGATACTCCCACGAGGCAAAGCCTGGCTTGCTTTCGACGCCCGAAGGCCTGAAACAGACTCCAAAGGGGGACGCAATGCCATCTGTAGACGTCAGGCGATCAAAGAGTCGGGTTGGGGCGCTCAGATGGCTTTGAGCTTCCAGGGCATTGTGAAGATACAAAAACTCAATGAATGTGTTTTGAAAGAAAAACCTGCGATTTGCAGTACCCTGGCCTGGATGTGTATTCGGGGAGCCCTCAACAAGTCCAAAATTTGTTAATGCGTCAGCTTCTTGCCCGTTGCCGTCTACGCAAATAAATAGGTGATCGACTTCCATTAAAAATCCCTTTTAGTGCTCATGATCAACTGATTCCAATTTCGCGGTAACCATTCAGCAATATCATGTGCCGGATCATCGTCGCGGTACGGAGGCTCTGCGCCAGGAACAGCAACAGGTAGCGGCACTTCTGGCGCGTGATCACCAAGCTGCCCGCCCAGCGATCCCGGAAGCCGACCATGACAGCCACCCTGTTCACCTTGTATATCCACTACTGCACCGCCCAAGGTTGCGAAACCAGGCCGCTTAGCCAGTGGCGCACGCTCGAAGAGTGCATGGCCCAGATCGCGATGTACCACGCCGTGGTGCCCGGTAATTACTCCATGGAGTGCAAGTGATGCAAATCGTCCTGACTCAAACCTGAACTACGCGCCCTCGCCAGTACTGCCGTTGAAGAGACCAGGACCTTTCGGTGGCTACGGTCGCCTCACCGATTACCCACTACCTCGACTTACTGCTGTACCGGTGTGCAGAGTTCTACCAGCGTCCCGTCAGGGCATCGAACGTAGGATACGGTTTGCCCCCAGGGCTTGGTGCTTGGGGCAGAAATTTCAGTGGCGCCCGCGTTCAGCGCTCTGGCATGAGCGGCCGGAACGTCCTCGGTAACCAGGCCGACTTCGATTCCGAGCGGTTTGGGGGAAGAGTGTGCCGGGACATGGCCGGTGCTGAAGTTCATCGCGGCCAGTTCATCGGCAGCGAATGCCAGCGCCGTTTCTCCTGTTTCGAGTTCGCCATAGGTGGCGGACTCATGGAGGAACCGAACGTTAAGCCCGAAGGCGGACGAAAAGAACTGGAGTGAGGCAGCAACGTCGGGGACATAGATGATCATGTAGCCGAACTTCATGGACGAACATTCCTTGTCATGCCAATTGAGCGGCGAATCTAGCATATTGAAGCCAGGTGCTTCATCAGGCTTTCGTCCATCCCATTACTTTCGACCCAATGCCGCCTGTGACGACTTGTGGGAGCGGCCAGCGCCGCTGCTTCGAGCGTGCCCAAAAAATGAGGGGCGACTGCGCCTGGCGTTCGCGAGAATTCCTTTAAGCGTGCTGGAGCCGAACTGAATTGTCTGGAAGCTCCAGATAGAGGGGCTTCTTCTTGTAGATAACCTCAAAGTCACACCCATAGATGTTGCGGCCTATTTCATAATCAGGGCCCTTGCTCTCTATGTTGTGCGTTGCGATTGTCAGCGCCGTTCCGATACCGATAACCGCCCCAATGCCTGAACCGATGGTCGGGGTAACTGCGCCGATACGGCCGACTGTGTAGACCCAGCATTTGAAACCAGCCGACTTTATCAACTTCTCGGTGTACTCAACGGCCGACTGGTAGGCACTGAACGGAACCTTGCTGATCTTGAAGCTTTCTTTATTGCGAATTTTTTGCAAAATTTCTTCAGTCGAAATTTCGTGGTAGTTGCAAACGTTAGCATCCATAGTGACACCCTACCGAAAAATGTGGCTGGCATTCCAAACTATCGGCTGATTTATCAATGACTTTAGCGATTGGATCCTAAATCCTCAAATAGCCTGTTTCAGCGGGGGCAGTTGCGACGTCGGCCAGAAATCGAAGACGTGCACGCTTGAACAGGTTGGGCTGACTTGGGCAGCAACCGCTCTCGTAAATGTCGTAGCTCAATGGGTAGGTCTGACAGGCTGCCGCCAAAATCGGCAGGCAAAAAAAAGCTGCCTTAAATGGCAGCAAAAAAAAAGAGCACGCGTTGTGTTGCCTGATTATAGCGACCGGACTGTTACAAAATGATGACGAGCTTTTTGCTGGTGGAGAGCCCCGGAGTACGGTCCATGCCTCCCAAATTCAATGAAGTGTTGGGTTGATCGGTGGCATGCATTCGAGCGTTGCCAGGTTGAGCAGCGTGAAGTGGCCATCCAGCCAGCCGGCGGTATCTATGTGATAAACGTTTCCGAGCACTGCCACCTGGCGCAACGGGGTATGCCCGGCAACAACCGCGCGAACGCCTGCAACCACTGACCGGTCCTCATACTGAAGGCGATGGCGCGACCATTGGCAGATTGCGCTCAAGTGATCTGCCTCGCTATTGCCAAGCTCGATCGCATTAACCAGTTCTGACCAGCTACTGCACGGGCAATCAGCGTGAACCAGCCCCACCAGCCCGGCAGCAGTCTCGACCTCGATCAGTAGCGGCAAATCGCTGAAAATGCTTGCGTAACAGCCTTGCTCGACGCCGGAAAGGGCGTAAAACCATGCGCCACCATTGATGTAGTGAAGGGCGCACTGACTGCTGCCCTTACCGGCTTCGTACGATTCGATCGCCATCTGCTCATGATTGCCGCGAATGGCATGAAACCACGGTTTGCGCAGTAGCCAATCATCCACTTCGAGCGATTCAGGCCCGCGGTCGACCAGATCACCAACGCTGAACAGCCGGTCCACGGCAGGATCGAAGCCAGCGGCATCCACAGCGGCCTGTAACCGGGTGAAGTGACCGTGAATGTCGCCAACGGCAAAGTCGCGACCCGTGGTGTTGATTTCAAAACGCTTGATCTTGCTCATATCGCCACCCCTACTCCTCCAGTAGACCTTTTTCCAGCCAGATCATTTGCGACTGGAGCAACGATTGCAGGTAGTCAACTGCCGGGACTTCCCAACGCTTAATGTGGTTCGAGTGCGCCCCTCTGGCAAGCGTCCCGCTATATGATTGGCAACCAGCAAAAAACAGCGCATCGAAGCGCTGTCACCGGGCCAGGTGAACGTCCAATGATCGCCGCGCCTTCCAGGAGGATAACAGTGAGCCGCACCAGCCATGTCTGCCTTATGGCAACCTATAACGAGTGGATGAACGCCAAGATCTATGCGGCGGCCAGACGCCTGTCCGATGAAGAACTCTCAGCCGACAGGAAAGCATTCTTTGGTTCTATTCTCGGAACGCTGAACCACGTGACGGCCGCAGACACGATCTGGCTAAAGCGATTTGCCAGGCACCCAGCGAACTACTTGGCACTGGAACCGGTACGGCAGCTTCCTGACCCGAAAAACCTCGACCAGTTACTGTTCGCAAATATCCGGGAACTCTCAAAGCATCGAGCGTGGCTCGATCGAGTAATAATCCAATGGGCTCGCTCGATTACAGAGCCCGATTTAGATCACACCCTTCATTACTCAAGCATGAAAGGGGTTGCGGCAGACAAGGGCTTTTACAGCCTGGTCATGCATTTCTTCAATCATCAGACCCATCACCGAGGCCAGGTTACGACCCTGCTTTCACAAGCGGGTGTCGACGCAGGTGATACGGATCTGGTCGCCCTCATCCCATCTGAGCCCGATGCGTAACGACAAAGCCCGGCGCTGGACCGGTCTTTGTCGTGTCAATGCAAAGGGCGACCCGCAAACACAAACACCACTACAAACAGTCACGCAGTGACTTCTTCAGAGCGTTTGACTTGGCCCATGGCGGGCCTTGGTAGAGCGATACCCGACTCCCGTTCTTCGACTTCACGATATCGAGAATCTCATCGGCCGTTACAACGCTTGGCGCCGTGATCCGGTATCCATTCGTAATGTCGGACTGAGTGGTTTTAGGGACCTCGTGCTGCCAGGCAGGCAGCACGCACATGGCGTAGTCTTTCGGTGCCTTGGTCGTGAACTCACTGACATTTGGCTCGCCCGGCACCAAGGATGCGGGCAACGAACACCCGGCCAACATCACCATCGCCAGCGCCCCAATCAAAATCCGCATAGTGCTCCCTCGTTCTGAAAGTGGCGGACTGTATCACTGCTTCCGCGCACTTGAGAAAACCCGCTGCAGGAACGACAAAGCCCAGCGCGGGGCCGGGCTTGCTCATCACGTCGAACTTAGTGTTTCGGAGCTGCCTTGAGGCTATCCAATCGACCGCTCTCCAGCAAAGCCTTGTACTTCAATGCATCTGCTTCACTGTGATAGACGCCTACAAGAACATCTCCTTGATATACATCCCACATTCTGACTCCCTCTCTACTTGAGTCATGAGACATGTGATGCTCATCGCGTTCTTTGACAGTAATGACCATTTGCGCATCCCCCGGATTGAGGTGGGTAAGGTATTTTTTACTCCAGTAATCTCCAGGATTCCATACCGAAAATCTGCAACCGTCTACCCAGCATCGTTTTGCCTTTCAGACCTTGATCCCCCCAGTCCATAGCCTGCGAGTCCAAGGACCTGCACCTCCTACTAAAATAGTTTTGGTACGACCAAAGAAGGTGCAGTGCCTTGCTGTCGAGGCTCGACCTTTCAAGTGGCATGAATGCCGGCCAGAAACCTCATTAACAGGGGGAAATGGAATGAACAAAAAATCATCACCAAAAAACAAGTCGTTGGTTTTTATATCAATTTTTTCTATCTGCCTTTCGTTTATTGCAGGATGTGCACATAAACAGACTGAGGGGCTCGCTACAACTCCAACCGGGGGCTCCAGCTGCTACGCAAAAGCAATGCCCACTGTTGGAGAGGGGGGCCTGGCATGGGGTTCCAATCTGCAGCAGGTACGCACCTCTTCAATGGACAATTGCAGACGCTATGCAGGTCGATCAGGTGGAACTCCGAATACCTGCAAGGTAGTGCAAGCCCGCTGCAATAATTGATCTTCCGCTCTATTGGTTTCACTGCAGACGGCAGGTCCAATGAGTCACAGACATGCGCTCACTGCAGCTAAGCTAAGGGATAGGCTGGAGGACTTGCCATGTGCGGAAGGCTTTCACAATATCGGGGCATCCACGACTTCGTTGCCGCGCTGAGCATGCCCAATGCGCTGGTCAACACTGTGGGCGACCAGCCAATCGAACGGTACAACGTCGCGCCCACTACCCAGGTTGTGCTTCTGCATCTGGAAGGCGAAGCACTGCATGCCGACCTTGTTCGCTGGGGATGGCGCCCGCACTGGGCAATCGACAAGCCGCCACCGATTAATGCCAGGGTCGAAAAGGTCGCGCACGGCCATTTCTTCCGGGCGATCTGGCCACACCGTGCCATTACCCCAATCGACAACTGGTTCGAGTGGATCTATGAAGGTGGCTCGAAGAAACAGCCCTACCTCATCCGGCGCCGTGACCGCGCACCGATACTCTGTGCGGCCATCGGGCAGTACCCCGCCGGCGGCCGTGAACCGAGGGAAGACGATGGCTTCGTGATCATCACTGCAGAAAGCGTCGGAGGATTGGTCGATACCCAAGACCGGCGGCCGGTCGTTCTGACACCGGAGCTGGCCCGGGAATGGCTCAACCATTCAACACCAAAGGAACGTGCCGAACAGATGCTCCTCAAGCAAGGCGAGCCACCTGATACCTTCGAATGGTTCAAGGTCGACATGGCTGTGGGCAATGTGAGAAACCAGGGGGCAAAACTGATCAAGCGGGTGTCTTGATTTCTCTGAGCGGTCAAAAGATGGCTTATCCAACTGCACTCGGCAGTTCAAGCAGGCGTCGCTACCGGGCGTGCGGCAGTCGGGCCATGCATGATTGGGCCTCTCTGGTTTCGCGAAATAGCCGATCGTCTCCATCAGCTTTTTTGTGCCTGCGATTCAGGCGCTATAGGTGTCCAGCGCTTCCGTGGTAGCTTTTTATTTCCACACGAAAAGGCCTCGGAGGCCGGACATGACTGATAAATCTGCCGAGTACGCTCGGGACACGCTTAATGCGCTCATCGCTGGTGGATACGCCCAAGGGTTGATTCAGAATCGCCCCGGAGAGACCGGCCTTCGGCTTGATATGGAGATCCTTCGCAGCCTTGAAGCCCAGCTTCGCGAGTACTACTCGACCGGGCCTTATCAGCCGTCGCAGATGGCGACATCGCTCGACATTCGGATGTGAAGTAGTGAGATACAAAGACGTATGCGGAGGCAAAGGCTTCTGCATACGCTTTGGCCCCTCCCTATCTACAGCCGACATGGATCTGTTTCATGTGTCGGTAGCGACAAGACGCCTGTAACCAGTCGTAGTCTCTCAAATGGAGGCTCGCCGGTGCTGGCACCAATCCCGGCACATTCGACTAGTGGTACTTGAGCGTGAAATCCCACCTTCCTACGATATATTTACGTAGTTGCTTAAATGCTCCTGCAACTGCGTGGGTGGTGAGTGACCTGAACGCCTACCAAGCTCGCCACTCGCTTCATGCGCATCTTGAGTCTCAATGGCTCTACTTCCTCCCCATCAAAGAGCTTTGAGGCTCTTTTTTGTCCTGTACAAAACCCCGAAACGACAAAGCCCGGCACCAGACTGCAATGCTGTTCAGTTAAGGAATTTCTGGCTCCGCACATTCCCCGTAGCAGCTGCCGAAGGCTGCGTTCGGCTGCGTAGCGGTCGTAAAATCAGGCACTGTGGTGTTACAGGTTGACCGTGGTTGCATGATTTGCGACTGCTGCGCAGCCGAACGCAGGCTTCGCCAGCTGCTACGGATCGCGTCGTCGCCTTAACTGAGCAGCATTGCAGCACCAGACTGAGCTTTTTTTGTAACCGTACAGGACGACCTGTATACAGAGGCGCCGCTACAAACAGTCACGCAGTGACTTGTTCAGAGCGCCTGACTTGGCCCATGGCGGGCCTTGGTAGAGCGATACCCGACTCCCGTTCTTCCACTTCACGATATCAAGAATCTCATCGGCCGTTACAACGCTTGGCGCGGTGATCCGGTATCCATTCGTAATCCCGGATTGAGTGGTTTTAGGGACCTCATGCTGCCAGGCAGGCAGAACGCACATGGCATAGTCTTTTGGTACCTTGGTCGTGACCTCACTGACACTTGGCTCACCCGGCACCAAGGATGCGGGCAACGAGCACCCGGTCAGCACCATTCCTGCCAACACCCCGATCAAAACCCTCATGGTTATTCCTCGTCCTGAATATGGGAACAGTGGTAATCGTCTTTATCTGGATCGGACCACGATCGTCGATGCGAGCACGTCGCCAAGTCGTTTCCGTGAGCCGAAGAAAATGAATATCCAGTCAAAAATATTCAGGAACGGCGTCGTGATGTTGAGCATGCAAGATGGATAGAGACTGCAATCGACTACCCAGACTGGCCAGGTTTTTGGGCGTCTGGTACCCGCTTTGGGTATTGCTGACTTCCATGCTTCGTCACTCCGTTGATACATAGATACGGAGTTATCGGCACGGCCTTGGCAATATTTAATGTCGTGATCGTCTGTATAGCGACAGAAGTCTGAACATCTCTGGATATCAGGTGTGTCCAGCCATGCAACAGGCCGCCCCCTTGCGCCTGTACAAATCGCCAGTAACCCGAAAACAAAGGCACCAAAGGTTGGGTTTACTGAGTGGCCGACGGCGAAGGTCGAGCAGGCGGCTTGAAGCCGCCTGGTGCAGATGGTGTGGAATCCGCACGCGGAGGTCTGCCGGAATTGAAAAAGCACTATTTGATATGCGCGATCTTCAAGCCAAGGCGGCTACCGACAGAGAAGCGTCAACCGGGAGCATCAGGGGGCGCGCGACCAGCTCGGGCATACCACGATTGGCATGACCGAGCAGTACATCAGGATGCGCAAAGGGATGAAGGTCCCTCCAACAAACCGGGCAATGGCTAAAGCTACTTCGCGGCATATTTCGTGCCGTGCGGATCGTCAAGCTTTGCCTGCAACAGCCCCCACTCGCGCTGAATGATCGAGTAAGGAATAAAGACGCTGATCCTCTCAGCGCTCTTTACGTCCAGCTGCACGCTCACATTGTTCAGCGTGGTGGAGTAGAAACCGACATTGATGCCGACAACACTGCCGTCACTGGCGATAACTGGCCCGCCTGACATCCCCTGGATCAGCGGGGCATCATGGATGGCATAGAGATCACCGCTGTGTTCAGCGGTATTGGAGAAAGGCGTTTGATACACCTTGCCTTTCCCGGTGGCGGTCGCCAGGTACGGGCTTGCCCCCACGGCAGTTATGGATTCGCCCACACGCGGTGCGCGCCATGATGGGTAGCGGCCGTTGGCCTTGTGCTGAATGAAGACAAGGTCGCAGCCTGTGCTGCAGCTGTATTTCACGTTGGAGATGAACGGGGTGTGGCGAGTGGTGACGGCGTAGTCCTCGTTCCATTGCACGGCAGAAGCCATGTATAGATACGGAAAAGGAAAGCCTGAAAAGACTAAAAAGTATGAATTGTTAGTAGGCCCCGAAAAGTCGGGCTCTACCATACCGTTGCATCCTGCAGTTACAACTCCTATTAAAAAGCAGGCAATGATCTTGATCATTATGTATCACCAACTTACAGGGAGAATGTGACTGTTTTTTGTTGTCAATTTTTTGTCTTTTGTCGAACCCTAGTTCTCCTTACTGCTTGTCCTAGTTAAGCGCTTTGTAATTTATGGCTGAGTTTTAATGGCGCGTATGAATGAATCGTGCTAAGGCCAATCGCTTTACGATCCATCCAGATGAACAAATATTTGGCGCCTGAAAAATGGCAGAAACTTGAAGTAAAAAGAGTAGCCTCTATGGGCTCCCTGATAAATAACGACGGACATCGACTTCGCCATACTTGCACGCTAAAGCACTGATTATTCTGGGCTTTTCGGTTCCATTGTTTGGGGGTTTGAACTCTGTAAATCGACAGACTTCATAACTATCATGAACGCATTTCACGACCATCATGAAAGTGATCAAAAACCATTATGGAAGTTCTCCATTACTACTACCGAAGTGCTCAACCACTATTACGGAAGTGTTCCATAACCAGCCGCCCCCTCCTCCGGGGTCCTGCCGACCAAACATCATCAATCAAATCGGTGTTCTTGTTTCTGTGTTTCCCGGAATTCCGTGAAGAACCAAAAAAGCCCGCACTTGGCGGGCCATCGATAAGCGTTCAGCTATCAGCAGTCTATCGCCTCGATGAATTCGGGCAGGGCCATGGGCTTGCCTCGTTCATGGGGTGTTTTCGTAGAACGTTTTATTCAGCGTCGCTCGAACGACATTCGAAGTCACACAGCAGGTTATCTGCCAGTACCAGCCCATCATCGGTGATCGATGATTCTGATGAAGAGCCAGTCAGCGACATCAGGGCCTGGAGCGAAGCTAATCGGGTAGCCGTCGCCCTCATTGAAGAGGCCAAGGCCGGTCGATTAATCTCATATCCGTTCACCGTTTTTCGATTTCAGATAGGACTAGTACTAAGGATGGTCTGAAGTAGACACGTATTTCTGGCTGACTTCGGCCACCGTTGATTTTGAAGGTGGCGAATCGATCCAAAACGCTCAGATCACTCACTCATTCCTGTCTTTTTAGCCGCGGCGAGCACCTCCCAGCGGCTATTCCCCACATTACAGGCGCACCTCTCCTGTATTGCCCAGTAAATGTCGGCGGGCCATCCACAGATTCGACAGCGCAAACAGCATCACCAGCTGTGCCGTGTTCTTGGCCAGGCCACGGAAGCGCGTCTTCACATAACCGAACTGGCGCTTGATCACCCGGAACGGGTGCTCGACCTTCGCCCTTACCTGCGCCTTGGCTTTTTCGATTTTGCGCTTGGCTTTGTACAGGACGCTGCGCTTGCCCAGTTTCTGGTAGGTGCTGCGCCGGGCGGCAATCTGCCAGATGACTTGGCGACCTTCATGCTCGGGGCGTTTCTCCACTCCGGTATAACCGGCATCGGCACAGACCACGTTTTCGTCGCCGTGCAGCAGCTTATCGACCTGCGTGACATCTGCCACATTGGCCGGCGTGCCCACCACGCTATGCACCAAGCCCGACTCGTCATCCACACCGATATGGGCCTTCATGCCGAAGTACCACTGATTGCCTTTCTTGGCCTGGTGCATTTCCGGGTCGCGCTTGCCGTCCTGGTTCTTGGTCGAACTCGGCGCATGAATCAGCGTGGCATCGACGATGGTGCCCTGACGCAGCGACAGGCCGCGATCACCCAGATAGCCATTGATCACACCCAGAATCCCTGCCGCCAGCTCGTGCTTTTCCAGTAGGCGACGGAAGTTGAGGATGGTGGTTTCGTCGGGAATGCGCTCCAGGTTCAGCCCAGCAAACTGGCGCAGAATAGTAGTCTCGTACAGTGCCTCTTCCATCGTTGGATCGCTGTAGCCGAACCAGTTTTGCATCAGATGGACACGTAGCATCGCCATCAGCGGATAGGCCGGACGACCACCATCACCCTTCGGGTAGTGCCGCTCGATCAGAGTAATCAAACCCTTCCACGGCACCACCCGATCCATCTCGATCAGGAACAACTCTTTACGCGTCTGCTTGCGTTTTCCGGCGTACTCGGCATCGGCGAAAGTCATTTGCTTCATCGGAAAACTCGGCGGGTGGAGTCGGGGTATTTTGCCAAAACTAGGAAGTCTTTTTGAGGGTTTCCCTAGTGGCTTGAGCGGTTAGTTCATTGTCGTGCCGCTGCGGCCCGTGAGGCGGAGTCCGGGCACACTACGGTGGTGCGCCCGGACGCCGTCTGCCGGCAGCTACACGAAACCCCATTACGCACTCAACAAGGGCGCCTGATCATTATTCTTGGCATAGGCATTCTCCACCCCCGGCAAAATCTCGACGATGGTGAAATACCGATCCCAGAACGGCGTCTTCCGCAGATCCTCCACCAGCAGTTCATACGCATGATGACTGTCGGTTTCCCACAACCACAGATCGGTGACCCGCGCCGAATAGAACTCGATGTCGAAAAACCGCATCGAGACCTGTGCCGCATGCTTTCGCAAAATCGGCTCCATCTGCGTGCGCATCAGCTCAAAGCGATGCTCGACTGAAAACCCCAGCCATTCCTGGGTGGTCTTGACCAACATGAAAACACTCAGTGATGTCGTTGCCATGATAATGATTCCTGGTAGTTGAAGAGTGAGGAAAGCCAATCCAGAATACGAGTCATAACTCATATTTAAAACTCGCATCCCGATCATGACCAAACACCGCGAAATACCGCCCTTAAACCCCCGAAAACTCCCGACCCAGCGCCGTTCGGCCAACACCGTTGAGACCATTCTCGAAGCCGCTGCTCGCATTCTCGAAACCGACGGCCTCGCCGCCTGCTCCACCAACGCCGTGGCGCAGCGCGCCGGCGTAAGCATCGGCTCGCTGTACCAGTACTTCCCCAACCGCGACGCCCTGACCGTCGCCTTGATCGAACGCGAAACCACTCAGTTGCTCGATGACGTCCAGCACGTCCATCAACACGACGACGCCCTCGCACGCATCCGCGCACTGGTCCAGGCCTCCGTCGCCCACCAGCTACGGCGCCCGGAACTGGCCAGAATCATCGACTTCGAAGAGCGCCGCTTACCGCTGCAAGAGCGCCATGAGCGCGTGGCCAACGTCATTCATACCGAACTGATAGCGGCGCTGGCCCTTCCGTCAGCCCCGTGGGTCTGCGCCGATGTACTGGAGACCGCGCAAGACCTGCTGGCGATGGCCCACGGCATGATCGATGCGGCGGGGGAGCGGGGGGAGACGGATGCGGTGAGTTTGGAAGGACGGGTGATGCGAGCGTTGGTGGGTTTTTTGTGCGGGTAGTGGGCTGTCTGGGCCGGCTCTTGGCGGCCAGCAGACAAGACCGGATGGCGTAAGGGTGGTGATCGATTGTGCTCGGCGAACCTCTGACTCGAACGGTGGGCGAGAGGTAGCGCTATCGGAACTCTCTGGAAGCTCGGAGGGGGAAGTCCGGACATTTTGCCAAAATCAGGAAGTCTTTTTCAGAGTGTCCCTAAGAAAGACCGCCCTCAATTTGATTTTTGAACGCGCCCAAGGCCGAGACGATTTGCTGACTGATCTCCGAGCTCGCAGCGATGTCCGACTCATCCATTCCTTTCGCCAGCAGATTTACTGTTATCGAGGCAGGCTCGACAATAATCGCGGACATTGTTTCCAGTACCAACCTAAGCGCCGCCTGGGCGTGACTCGCTCGAGGTGATGCGTTGAAAAGTGCTACCGGCTTACCGGGAAAGTCCTGGCTGGCTACGAGCCAATCCAGTGCATTTTTGAACGACCCCGGTATTCCGCGAGCGTACTCAGGGCACGAAATGAGAATGCCATCTGCCCTGGCAATAATCCCGCGCAGCTCTGCGACGATCTGCGGAGGATCGTCCGCCAGATCCGGATCGAAGTGAGGTAATTGACCCACCTCCAGGTAGTGCTTGATCGACATCCCTTCAGGGCTAAGCATCTCAGCAGCACGCAGTAGCGCGGAGTTTGAAGAGGCTGCACGGAGGCTTCCAGAGACCGCAAGCAATTGCACCATGTATAACGTTCCATGACTTAGTGGGCTGGTGAATTGTCGCATACACGAGCCAAAGCCATCTTAAGCGTGACAGCATTGCCGATCGGTAGGCGCGTTCGATTGCCTCCAGTCGGGTTGCCTGGCTGTCATGGCATTTCTCGGGGCTAAAGTTAGTGGTGGATTGTCGGCATCAGTGATGCTTCATCTTTCGAGGACAGAACCATGCGCACGACTGAAGATGCGATAATTGCGGCAGCAAGACAGCGCGCTGCAAGCCGGGGAGAAAACGAGGTCATGGCTGCGGCCTCAGCACTCGAACTCGTGGCAGCTCTGAAAAAGTCTTTAACGGGAGACAAGTACCAGGAGGCGCTCGAAAAACTGTATCTCGAGTACACAGCCCCCTGATCTACCCGTACCGCACTCACCTGCGGCACACCTATTGGTCTACCGACAGCATCACATCAATCAGCTTCTGCTCGCCCAATCGGAACAGGGCAAGCGATTGCATGTCCTCGGTCTTCGGGCCAACGCCGTACACCTCGATACGCCCCCTCTCTGAACGCAACGCCAGCACGCCGACCTAACACGGCTCAAGCTCACCCGACTCAAGGTCGTCAGCAATCTTGCGCAGCGTGCTGACAGCATCTGGCCAGCGTTTCGACGATATCCATGCTCACCGGCAGTACGTGGCGGATGCGCAGTACGTTGCCCATGAATGACTCCGCACCACCATTCGTCGCTTATGAAAACGTGGCGCGGTATACGCGACCATGCCTGGCTTAAGGATTGCTAAGTACGCCCGTAGCGGCCCCGGAATGACGTAATTCTGACGCGGCGGCAATCAAAATTAACCTTTAAGGACCCCAGCGATACGCTTGGTCAGTCACCGGAGATGTAACGTGTCAACCCTCAATGAAATCGCAGCGAACCACGCGAGAATGGCTAAGGCAAAGGAAGAAGAGTCGACCGGACTGAGTGAGCGAAACCTTCAAATAGTGGGTAGCTTCGAAATCCCATCCATTGATGCGCAACAGCACATTCCACTGCACCTCATCGCCGGAGTGCCGGACAACCACCTCGGACAAGCAACTGGTTACTTGCTCTGACTGCGCTTGATCTCAGTATCGATTGGGTTAGTCGCCGGCTTGTCGCATGCCCTGCAGTGCTCACAGTTCAGCGTGCGGCAGAGCCAGGTTTTCATCCGATGCCAGTACGTGCCGCCGAGACAGAAGCAGGGTTTAAAGGACGAATGGTCGAGAGCGTCTAGCACGGGGAATAGCCAGCCTTTACACGCGGCTCTGGCAAAGCCGGACAGGGGGCGTTCGTCGGGGTGGAGTGAACTTCATCCTCATCGACGGTCACATGAAGTCCATGTAAGCGAACCCCAGCAGAGGAACAGCCTTATGCAAATGGCCTCAGTTGTCAGTGCGGTGATTTCCAGTCTCGCACCAAGTGTATTCGCCCAGAGCAGCCAGCAAGACCCCGGTGCGAGCATCTCCGCCGTGGACTACCACTACGGGATGGAAATCGATGTGCAGAAGGTGCTGCAACGCACCGACACGTCCCAGAAGACAGGCGTAGTACCGGTGACCCTGGTCTACGAGGACAGCGAGGGCGAGGTGCACAAGATCCGCTTCCTCGAATGGGGCGGGAGTGCAGCGAGCAACACCAGCATTACCTGATTAGCCCTGTCGATAGGGGTACAGGCCACGCGCCTCCTCGGTGCAGGCAAGTACCCCCGACTCGCTCCTGTCGCAGGAACTCGTCCACCGCCGCGCACAGGCCGAGTTGGTCCAGCCAATGCCCGGACAGGGCCTGAGGCTTGCGCCCCACTCTTTGCCGTATCACGACGCAGAATCACGATTAGCCAAAAACTGTCGCGTCAGCTCGAAGGTACCGCGCGCCAAGAAGCGCTCAAGCCCATCAAAGACCCCCCCCTCCCCTTACTTGTCGCATCCGGTCACGGAGGGCGGCGCCTACTGAAGATTCACTATGAAAAAGATCGTTGAGATCAAGGATGGCTTGGCGCAAGCGCTGGCCGATGCTCACCTGCAGATGGTTGAGCAAGATTGCCAGGGCTTCGACTACAAGATCGGCGAGTTTCGCCGGTTGAAGGTTCGCATCGTGGCGTAGCAGGAAGGGCCCGGTGTGATGGATACACTGGATATCGACGGTGAACTGAATTTCACAGCGTTCTGCGAAGCCTGACCCCACCCTCAACTATTGCGCTGAATGCTGTCAGTTCATGCGTTTTTGATCAGGTCATCAATCAGACGCCTGGCCTCCTTGATTGTGAACACCTTGGCATCTTCGTAATTTGACCAGAGATTGTCATAAGTCACCGGCGCAAGAGCAGTCTGGCCCTGTAACACTTGTAGCTTCGTTGTGATTCCGTTTTGGCGTCGATAGAAATCAATCACGAACTGATGGTCGCGATAATCAGTGGTGAACATCGGCAATAACTCTGACATACCACCTCCTTGATCCGGCCTCATGCAGGGCCATCAACCAATAGCCCACAAACTCACATCACGCCAGCCTGAGAGCCTGATGCCTGGTCGATGGCACGATTACTCATCTTCATCTAATCGGAACCTGCTCAAGACAGGGGATCCCGGCAGCTTGCTGGTCTCAACCTCAACATGCCTCCCGCCACAGTGCTCGCAATTGAAGACCTGGCCGTCGATATCCTCGTCAAAGCAAAGCTCTACGGACGTATCTTGTTTGCATTTCTGGCAGATGAGCTTTCTCGTCATGGCTGTAACCCCTGAGAATTTGACCGCCATGAGCTTAGCCAACTTTTCCTATGACCACCGAGACACATCCTCATGCCCACAAAAAAAACTCACTCTGAAGCAGCAGCGCGCCGAACACCTCAACCAGGCGATCCGGATCATTGCCGACCACGGCCGCCGCTTCTTCTACAGCCAGGCCAGCAATCGCTACGCCAGCATGTACGTCGATCAGCTCGGCAAGGTCTGGCTCATCGACGACTACAGTGGCAAGCGCATCTTCACGCATGAAACGGTGCGGGGCGGTCGATTGCGTTATGACCGCCTAAACAATTTCCCACTAGCCTCCAGTCCGTTGCAGCTACCTGATGTCATTTCTCGAACCGAAATCGGCTGACGACCGCTCGACCGATTCTGTGTAGCTATCTGCGTTACGTGTAGACAACTGCTACACAGGCCTACTATGATTTGCCCACGGGTTGTTATGCAGCCCGCGCCACACTTCCAGTGGCACCTTTTAAGCGGCACTGTCGCGCACCTGAGGGATCAATCAATGAACAGCCAAACCTGCTTACCCACGAAGAGATGAATCCAAGGAGGTCCCCCCCCCCAGAAAGTGAAGAAAGAACAGGACCAAGACCATGACCAGTACTCATTTGCCTGCGAAACCTGCAACAGAAAAGACCAAGGCCGTTCCGATCAACATGCGGGTCGATTTTAGAAAACGAGACTTGATCGATGTGGCCGTAGCCATTTCAGGAAGCGATCGGACCAGCTTTATCCTGGATGCTGCGTGTAAAAAAGCAGAGGACGTCATCCTGGATCAACGCCTGTTCATCCTTGCTAACGATGACTTTGACGCATTCGAGCAAGCCTTACAGTCGAACCCCGCAAGGAGTAACGAATGTCTACGCCAACTGCTCGAAAGACCGCCTCGCTGGAGCTAAGCGCTCCGGAGAAACTGACTGCAATCCACGATCTGAGCGCCTTCGATTGTGGTGAGGAATCGATCAACGAGTATCTGATAAAAAGGGCTCTCAAAGCCCGGGACGCCAAACACGCCACAGTTTTTGTCACCTGCATTAAGGGCACCAATACCGTCGTCGGCTATTACACACTGTCGAACAGCATGGTTATGCGGGCAGACGTGGTGCCCAAGCGGGCGCAACGCAACTCACCCGACCAGCATCCGGTAACTGTCCTGGGGCGCATGGGGGTGTGCAAGACGGTCCAAGGTACCGGACTGTCGCTGGATCTACTCAAAGACGCCATTATTCGTTCGATTGCCGCGTCCAGTGACGTCGCGTCGACCGCTCTCGTAGTCCACCCGCTGACTGACAGGCTGGTGACGTTTTACGAGAAAGCAGGGTTCATCCGCTGCCCACAACTGTCTCCAATCACGATGATGCTTCCCTTCACCTGATTGACCGTCGGACAGCAAACTGGCCGCATCTAGCTGCGGCCGGTTAAGTCCCGCTCTTCCCTCCTGCGATTTTGCGGCTCCCGTAATCGGGTACTGCTTTTCGCTCGCTAGTGAACTGCGGTCAGCGGTGCATGTACATGACTGCATTCAGTTGGGCGCCGTTTGTGTGTTGATGCGTCAGTGTGAGGTAGTCACACACATCACGCCCGCAGGCACATGGAGAGGGATCAACTTGGGCATACGACCGTCGTAATGACCGAACAATACATCCGCAACCGAAAGGGTAAAAAAAGTCTCGCCAACCAAGTGAATTGCGGACCAACTCTAAAATTGCGGACCAGAAACGAACAAGGGTTTGCTTAGCTTTCGCTCGCAAACCCTTGATTTTAGATGGTGCCCGAAGCCGGAATCTAATTGAAGCCTAAAACCCTAGCATTTACTGGTCGAAACCGAATAACGCCAAATTCGATGTACTGCCTGCTGTACTATTTCGTTGCTGCTGGGGTGCTTCAGCGTCGGCGCTTGGGGTGATTTTAGCGTTGAATTGCAGGGTACGCACCACGCATCGCGACTGCATCACCCTGTCACCTCCCCGGCGTCCTGCCGACCGAACACCTCAACCTATATTGATTCATCCATCCCCGGCCGTCCCACATCGAAAACCAGAGAGGACTCCCCCGTCCAGGTGATAACCCCCCACTTCACCCAGCCATCCGGCAGACTCACCCGGACCGCCATCGCGCCTACATAGCCAGTCGTCCCATAAGGAACGGTCAGGCTGAACAGATCAGGCATGTTCTGACTCAGCAAAATCCTTGCGCCAAAAGTAACGCACTCTGTGTCGTGAAAAAACTCAAGCAGCGCGGGGCCTTGATAGCTGAAGCTCATTTCCGCCTTACCAGAAATACTGTTTATAGATACAGTATTCTAGAGCGAAGATCTGTCGTGCTGCTATGCTTTCCCTTCTCAACGGGAGACTTGCCGATGTGCGGAAGGCTTTCACAATACCGAGGCATTCACGACTTCGTGGCCGCGCTGAGCATGCCCAATGCCCTGGCCAACAACGCGGGCGATCAGCCGCTTGGCCGCTACAACGCAGCGCCGACCACCAAGATTGCCCTTCTTCATCTGGAGGCCGACGTCTTGCACGCCGACCTGATCCGCTGGGGTTGGCGCCCGCACTGGGCCACCGACAAGCCACCACCGATCAACGCCAGGGCCGAAAAGGTCGCGCACGGCCCTTTCTTCCGGGCGATCTGGCCACATCGCGCCATTACACCGATCGATAACTGGTTCGAGTGGGTCGATGAAGGCGAGCCGAAGAAGCAGCCATATCTGATCCGGCGACGGGATCACGCACCGATCCTCTGTGCTTCGATTGGCCAATTCCCCGATCCCGATGAAGGACCTCATGAGCATGACGGCTTTGTGATCATCACTGCAGACAGCGCCGGTGGGATGGTCGATATCCATGATCGCCGCCCGGTCGTCCTCAATCCCGAGCTGGCCCGGGAATGGCTCGACCCGGCAACGCCCAAAGAGCGGGCCGAGCAGATGGTGTTACTGCAGGGAGAGCCTTCCGAGACCTTCGAATGGTTCAAGGTTGATGTGGCGGCGGGCAATGTGCGGAACCAGGGACAAAGCCTGATCCAGCCAGTTCAATGAAGCGTCCGCGCCGGACCACCCAGCGACCGAGATACATACTCCGTCATCGCCGTCATGAGCGCTTCCGCTTCGAGGCGAAGACGCTCGACCTCCTCGACCGGCTGCTTGCCTTGCGCTTCGTTGTACCGACACAGTGCTTGCAGCGCCTCCTGCATTAACGGCTCACCCGCCCTCATCTTCTCGCTCAAATCTTCCACTCGCCCCTCCGCTGCTCATCATTTGGCCAAGGCAGTATAGGCAGCCTCGCACGCCTGCCCCCTTACTCTGGCAGTATCAGCGATTGCTGCCAATTCCCGATTTCGCTGGACAGATTTGTCGAGCACGACGGCGAGCAGATTGCCGGGGTTGGCTCCTGGCGTGCAGCTGGTACCAATTCCGGGACTGCTGCGGGCGCTACCGGCGGCGAGTAGCTGCTGCACTCGCTTGCGCAGCCCGTCAGCAGCAGTATTGGCACCAGCAGCATCAGTGCGGGCCTGTTCCAGTTTTTGAGTGGCATCACTCTGCACCTTATTCATGTGTTGTTGATTGGCAAGCTCGGTTGCGCGCGCGGCCTTCTCGGCGTCATCCCTGGCCTTGGCATCGTCGGCATCCCGCTTATCCCACTTCGCCTGCCACTCGTTGTCCTTGACCGTCTCTCCATGGTAATAGGCGCCATAAAGCGCGCCGAATATCAGCAGGACTGCCAGCAGGAAGCCGCCAACCTTTGCGTAGATTGATGTCATGCCAGTGCCCGCCGTATGCCTTCAGCAATCACTGACGACGGATAAGGCACACTACCGTTCTCATGCTTGATGATCGCGGTTACGACGCCCAGCAAGATGCTCGGGGTGCGGATATCGATAGGCGCGTTCGGAGCTACGCCGGCAGCAGCAGCCACGGCATTTACGTAGGCTTCGGTATCATTCTCTACGGACGGCGCCCAGCGATTGACCGTCTCGCGCACAGTGTCGATACCTTGCCCACCGACGCCTGGCATTCCGTCTTTGCCGCGATAGTTGAGCAGCAGCTTGCCTAGCGCCCGAACCCCATTTTCTGGGCAGTCGAAGCGAGCAAAGCGTGGTTCGATCGCTGGATCTGGAGGCAGCTGACCTTGCCAGGCGTTGCGTGGGTTGTAATCGATGTTTCCGGGATTGTTGTTTCGAAGTCCGCGAGCAATTGGCATTTACTTTTCTCCAGGCAAAAATAAACCCGCTCAAGGCGGGTAATGGGTGTCGGGGCGGAGTGGCTAAATTGCTGCATCCAGCGCAGACACAAAAACGCCGGCAACTGGGCCGGCGTTCGGGAGGATCTGCAGCAGTTGCTGCGAGGTGATAGGCATCGCTTTCTTCGCTACTTGATGATGGCCGTCACGTCGGGATTGGCCAGAAGGAATGCTTTCAGCTTTTCCAGAGGATCGCTGAGCACTTCAGGAGCAGGCGGAGTGATATACGCCAGATAACGAGGATCATCGTCTTCGACCTCGCCTTGATTCGGCCAGCAATCTGGGTCTTGCGCACAGGCGAACACCGAGGTGATCGCCATCTCCTTCGAGTCAGCGAACTGAACATTAATTGTCATGCAAGCCACCATTTAGATTGAGTATCCAGCAACATCGATGACATAAGTCATTGTTCCGCTTGATGTTGTTGCCGTATAGAAGAGTGTCTGAGACGTGATCAGCAAAATGTCCGGGAACGGCGCCTGGATCCCGCCGTTGACGTTCCCTACCGGGTTTGCGTTCGCGGCTAGCGAGCCAATCCCCGTCGTACTGGAGGCAATCGCCCCATAGATATTTGCCCCTGCGGCGCTGTTCGTTATTACCGACCAGCCACGACAGGACTTAGCGTTAGGCGGGACAGCCGAGGCGATGGAGAGCGCGGTATATGACGCCTGCGGTGTAGTTGTGCTCAACACTTGCTTCGTGACGATGGAGATATAGCGGTCGGCTTGATAACCAGCATCCAGCAAGCTGGCCGCCGTCGTTCTCCAGACACTGACCAGTGCCGAAGCGGTGTAGCCGGCCGGCATGCTGCCACCGGCATAGACCTCTGCCGCGACTGCCGACGTGGCGTCTTTAGCCAACAAGGCCGAAACGCCCGTGGTCGGGTTGTAGATCGCATAGATCGCAACGTAGCCACTGACCGGCGCAGTGCCGGTATCCATGGCGCCCACGCCAGTCGTTGCCAGGTTGATCGTCTTGCTGAAGTTACTCAGGAGCCATGCCTGGCCACCGAGCGCGGTCTTAACTGCCACCTCGTCAGCAGTAAATGTCGCCGTAGCACTCGCAGCTACTACCGAAATCTTGGCGTTGCGCATCGAGCCCACTGGGGTCCCGACTACAGCTTGGGAATACGCTGACGTGTACCAGCCAGTCCCGTCGGTCGTTAATTGAATCTCCTCGCCAGCATTTATTATCAGTGTATTGGCCGATACGCCGAATGGGTTGCTTATAAGCTCGGCGGCGTTTCCTTTGATCGTGCAGGCACCATACGCCCCAATAGTGATGGTGGAGCCGAGCTGTAGGCTCGCGGCAGCCGGCAAGGTCTGGGTAGTCCCGGAGGTGTTGACGACGAGAGTTTTGCCGGTGAACGCAGCGGTCAGTACCGTGCTCGTCCCGGTGAAAGTAATCCCGTTGAAATTTCCAAGTTGAGACTGCTGCACTGCATGCTGAGTTTTGGTCGCCGGCGCTACCTGCTCGGCCCCACCCGTGCAGAACAGCAGGATGTATGAACCTGAGCCGATCGAGCTATTCCATTCAATCCAGGCATCACCGTTGGCAATCAGTTCGCCGCCCTGCAGCGCCGCATGGGCGCCACCTACAAGCGGTACTGCGCCCAAGCCGTCGTTGATGGTGCACGCGCCGTTGTTCGCGGTCTTGACCTTGAAGCGAAGGGACTGCCCTTCGCTACGACTGGTCAGCGCCGGCGTAAAGTTGCAGACGTAGGTATTCGCAGTGCCGGTATCGATGGCGAACGATGCATTCCCGTTCTGGACGGACTGCAGGATGCCAGACGGCAGCAACGGCGCACTGGCGTACTGACTGATGCTGGTAGAGGTGATCGTGGTCTGGCCGTACGCCACGGTCACCACGTACAGGCCGATATAGCCAGCATCAGGAGCAGGCGTTACTTGGCTGCCAGTAGTCGCCGAGGCGCCAGCCTTTACTTGGACAACCGCCACGCCTTTGCGGGAGGTATTCTGTGCTACGCCAGTGTTTGCTGGACCGCTGTAGGCCTGCGATGGGTTGCTGGCGTTGTAGTAAGGCAGAACCACCGGATTCGAATCGAGATCCTGATAGGTTACCTGCACCAGGTAGTTGATCGACTGGCCAGAGGTGCTAGGCGCCGGGCAGTTCAGTGTTGTGGGATCAAGCAAGATGCCCTGCTTGGTGATCTGGTGCGCGGTGTCGGCCAGCAGGCTGCTATAAGCCGTGCTATCGATGTTTACCAGGCTGTAGATCTCGCCGGGAGCCGCTACCACCTGCAACGAGGCTGGCCCGGTCGGTGTCACGGCAAAGCCATTCGCAATCGTGGACGTGCCGAGCACCGCCGCCGACAACTTGCTGATGGCGATCATGGTGTTCTTGTTGGTGCTGAGCAGATCCGTTTCGAGAGGAATGGCTCCCGGATAAATCGTGACTCGATCCATTGTGTGCTCCAAAAAAAAGCCGCCAATGAAGGCGGCTAAAAAGTAGGGTTGGCGATCAGCTCGAAATTCGGGTCCAGGCGACGCTGCCTATTGGCTTGGTTGCGTCGATGGCCGCGAAGATATCGGCATCGGTGACGTCGCCAACGGACAGCTGGCCATAAGTGGACCGACTTGGCGTCGAGTAGGCGCCGGTCGAGATGCCGTAGCCCGCCACGAAAGGCAGGCCCTGACCGTTAGGGCGGAATGCGGTAATAAAGGCCTGATACGGGTGGAGCAATGACCCGTAGGTACCCGCCACTCCGTAGCCGCCGATGGCGATCGAGCCGGCAGGCATGTTGTTGATCTGTGTATCTGCTGCTCGAGCAACGGAAGCGGCAGTGGTGGGGATGTAGCTGGTCCGGAACGCACCGTTTTCGAACTGAGGGCATTCGGCGATTAGCATGTCTGTCGTATTGACGCTGGTTGCCGACGAGGCCGAAGTCGACGGCCCCAGCAGTCCGCGAATATTCTCCCCTGCCAAGGTCATCGCACTCAGGGTGAATAGCCATCTGCCCGCGCCAAGACTGGCTGAGGAAGCCACTCCTCCGCTGAATCCAGAGCCAAAATAGGTGACTGCTGTCACTGCCCCCGTCGCTAGATTTAGGAGTGCGCGACATGCAGAATTGTTACTCGTAGCGCCTTGCAGCTGGATGTATGCTGCGGCCGCTCCTGCGCTGGAGACGATAAAGCTCACCGTTTGAACAACTCCACCGGCGGCTGGAGCCTGAAAGAGTTGCGGGGACGTTCCGTTGGCGGTCGGAGTCAGCCTGAACGCCTGAGTTCCACCCTTGATCGAGGCTTCTCCGGCCGTGACGGTGTAGCCACTCTTCGACCAATTTGATGCGGTGAGGTTTTCAGACTGCAGGAAAAAGTTAGTCCTGCTCTCTTCGATTAGAAGCCCGGACACGCCAGTCACCGGACCAGCGTCATAGCGCGCCACATTCGGTGGCGCAGTGGCGAGCAAGCCGTTGAGGTCGAAGTAAGTCGCGGTGCTGGCACGCTGAACGGCTACCGCAGCGCCGTAGCTCCCGACGTCAGCTGGCCGGCCTGGCTCAACGATGATCGGCCAGCGCCCAGTCAGGTCGTACAACACCCTGGCCATTGCCGGGCGCGTGGTGCGCTCCCTGAACAGGTTGATCAGGATTCGATTGCGGTAACTCGAATCCAGCTGGTTCGAGTAGCGGACCAGGTTAGTGCCGAAGAAGTCCAGCCCGATCAGGTCGAGCCAGCCATCCGAGGCGGTTTTGATCCGGGTCTGATTCTTTGCATAGAGATAGAGGGTGTATCCCCACGCCAGCGCATTGGCATAACCCCAGAGCAGTGCCTCAAGTATGGGGTTGTTATCGCCGAACCAGCCGACGGGCAGCAGGTTTTTAAGCCTGCCAAACATGTCCGTATTATCGCCTGTCGACATTTATGCCACCGTGATTGTGCCGGGCCGGATGACCTGCTTATTGGTTGCGGCGAGATCCGCGGTGCTGCCATTGAGTAAAACGCCGGAAACATTGGTGATGGCCGGGCTGACCGCGTAGGCGATCGCCGCGAGTTGGGTGTATGGAAGGATCTGTCCGAGCTTCAAACCTGAGATATAGGCCTGAAGCGCGGCGACCACTTGCGCGACCACAACGCTGTGCACGACAGTGGAATCCGTGGCGATGGTCATGCCTGCGTTTGCGGTGACCAGAACCGGGCCAAAGATGCCGTAGCGGCTAGTGAATGGCCGCACCGCTTCGACGGCGTTGGCTGCGGAGGTCAGAAAGGTGCTGGAAGGCGCCCCGCTGCCGTCATCGACCACCGCATAGAAATAGCCGTAGTTCAGGCCACCGCTGTAGTCCTGGTTCTCGGTCAGCGTGTAGGTCACGCCGGCCTGCATTGAGGACAGCGCGTAACCGATGGCCGCCTTGGTGCCTTTGGACAGCGACTGCACCCACAGCACGAAGCGTGCGCGGAAACTCGGATCGCTCTCGGGGTTTACGCCATTGGCAAATACCGCAGTGTTCGTGACCGTGTCGATGCCACTGATACTGCCAACGATTACTGTGACCGTGCCGATCAACGCGTTACCGGCGGCCCCGGCGGTGCTGGCGATGACTGGAACCGTTGCCGACGCAGTACCGGCCGGGATCAGGTAGCCACCCAGCGTGGCGTTGTACATCGCGTTAGTGGTGTCGATCGTCACCGCGAACTGCTGAGATCCATCGGTCGAGCCGACCAGGGCACCAATCGGGATCAGTGCGGAATTGGTTGGCGTGAAGCGCGAATAGGTGACGCTGCCGGTGGCGAAGCTGGCCGACAGGCGATAGAAGCCGAAGTCGGCCATCCAGCTATCGAGATCCGCGTCGGAGCTAGTCGAAGCGCGAGTAGTGATCAGCAGCGTGACGATCAGCTGCTGAAGCCACTGCAGCACGCTGGCATTGCTTTCGGCGATGGCCCTCAGCAGCGAACCGATCGTGAAGTCGACAAGCCCGGCCGCCCTGCCCTGAATGGCAGTCACCTGGTCCCGAACAAGCGTGGTGAAGTCCTTGATATTGAGCGATGCCATATCAGCGATTTACCTCAAACGAGAGCGTCACCGGCTCGCCAGAGGCTGAGTCGGTATAGCCGATATTGACTGACAGGGTGTCGTTCGCTGACGAGACCGCAATGACGGGTGCGGGCTTCTTCGAAACGCAGTCCTCGAGCAGGATCTGCCCGCGAATCAGTGCGATGATTTCCGGGATGTTCATCAGTGCGCCTACGTAACGGCCAAGGCCGGCGCCGTATTCCGGGTGGAACAGGTAGTCACCGGGGTTGGTGATCAGGCGGCGTAACACCCGTTGTTTGCCGCGCTCGATGCCTTCGACAGGCGACAGGCTGCCGGTCGGCGATGACGAAAGATCGCCGCCGACGTAGTGGTTCAGGTCTTTCATGGGATAGGCGCCGAGGTCTTGCCGCTGAGGGTCCCGCCGTTATGCAGGTGGTTTTCCAGACTGACTGTGCCAGCCACGACATCGCCGGCCGCCGTGATGGTGTTGTCAGTGGTTATTGGCCCGTGGAATTGGTGCACTGTCGCCGTGTAGGCCATTCCGGCTGCCGCCTTGATCTCGACGGTGCCGTCGTTGTGGAACTTGAGTAGTGAGCCGGATTGGTGAACGATCCAGGTCTCGCCAGAAGGCACCGGAAGCGGCAGGTTGCTGCTATTCGTGTGCCGCGCCGTCACCTTGCCGAGGTTAGGGTCTGACGAATCAAAGCTGACCGTTACCTCATCGCCGATCTGCGGACCAATCTGAACCCCCCAACCATTGCCGACACCTGGACAGTCGAGCTTCATCCAGTTGCTTTCGCGGCCTTCTGGCTGGATCAGCACCTTGACGACGCCATTGGTTGGGTCGTAGCTGGAAATGGTGCCGATACGCGGCCCGGTGGCATTTGAATGCTGGTGCTGGCGCAGGGCATTTGCGAGACCTGCGATCATGGCGCCACCTGTAGTGAATTAGGGTTATGGTTCTTTGCCGTCAGGCTCATGGTGTAGCCCGACTCGAAGCTGTAGGAGCGTCGTACCGCATCCACGTAATACAGCTGGTCGAAGCCAGAACCGGTGCCTTCCTGCCGAACAATGGTGTTCGGCATCAGCGAGTTGTCGCCGGGCATCGAGCACGACAGACGCATTTCGTGGTCGGTGATCTGCTTATGGATCTGCTGGGCCAGTTGCTGTGCCTGGTTCAGGTCGAGGCCGTTACGCTTGATCTCGTAAACCTGACGCTTCGACGTGGACTGCCCGGGTGCGATGCCCTTGGCCGAGTTGGTCGGGAAGGTCGCGGTGTAGGTCTTGCCGTCCTTGTAGGAGATGACCTGAACCGTCACGCCCTTGGCGATGGTTAGGTCACGCTCAAATTCAAGGTCGTCCGAGGTGTTGGATTGCGGGTAGGCCAATAACCCAGGCTCTACCCAACGAATCAGGTATTGATCGGTGGTTGCGGGGTCGAGCGCTGGCTCGTAGTGCAGTTCGTTGCCGGTGACGTACACCTGAAACCCATCAAGGCCGGCCAAGTACGCCAGCAGGTCCCACTCCGTACGCTCATCGGTGACGTGCGCGTGATCCCATTTAGTGATGTCGCCAACCTTCGTCTTGGTCGCCGTGACAACTGGCGTCAGGCCGCGGCGCTTGGCCAGCAGCGTCGCCACATCACTGGTGGTCTGGTTGGCGAATTTCTCATTGGTCTTGGTGTCGATGAACCGGCTGGTGTAATCCCGGCCTTCGACGCTCACTTCTCGCCTCGCCAGACGGACCTTCAGCCTGTCCACACCACCCACGATCAGCGTGCGCCAATCGGTGATGCCTTGACCGATCAAACCGATTGAAATCGACACTTCAATCGCTGTTTGATCGGCCCACCATTTGACTGTGTTGTAGGGCGGCTGCAGGTCCGATATCACGAACACGACCGAGAACGTATCAGCCGAATAGAAGGCGTTGCTGTCGACGTCGCACGCGTAAAACGGCACTTCCACCCCATTCAAAAGCAAACGTCCGACTATTTGTCGGACGTCTTGGGCTGTCGCCTCTGTATTCAGATCCACTAGGCACCTATGGGTATTTTGATGGTCTGGATGTTGTTCAGCTGCGGATCAACGATGCTGTTGGCCGCGGCAATCTCGGTCCAGCGCGACTGATCGCCGTAGGCGTCCGCCGAAACCTGCTGAAGCGTGGTGTTGCCAGTCGTGATGCTCGCCGTGCCATTGGCCAGCGGCCCGGCCAGGACGTTCTTTTGCATCCGCTCCAGCACGCTCTGCATCTGGTACAGCGGCGCCAGCTGGGTCAGCGCAGTGCCTTGGCGCAGGAGGTTGTTGGCCGCCTTGGAGACCGGATTGCCGGGGATCAGGCCACCCAGCGTGGTGATGTCGTTTACCGACGCACCGACCTGCGAGATCACCGATTGCACCACCTGCTGAGCCGCTACCAAGGGCCGGATGACGGTCTGCACGGTATCGATCGTGGCATTGGCAAAGCCCTGCACCTGCGACACGGCGTCCTTCACCGTGTTGATGGTGCTGGTCACGGTGTCGGAGTTAATGATCTTGGCCAGGCCCAGCGATTGCCCGACGTCGCTGTTGATCAGCGCATCCAGCGAGCCCGACAGCGCGTTGGTGGTGATGGGGGCGTCCAGCCGCTCGATGACCGTCAGCTCCAGACTGTAATAGCGCCGGTAGACGTGCTCGAAGCGCGGCGTGAAGTTCGAAAGGATGACCCTGAAGTGGTAGCCGTCCAGACTGAACACCAGCGGATCGCCGGCATCCCGTAGGGTCTCCAGTTCGGTGACCCGTTCCCCCGCCGTCGCGCCCAGAATCCAGCCAGACCAACTGATCGGCTCATAATCGACGCCCATGACGTCGATTATGCGTTTACCTCCGACCAGCTTATGCACGATCAGCTGCTGTTTACCGGCGCCCGGCGTGGCGGACTCGGGAACCTCCAATCCTTGGAACTCGAAATCCCCCAGGATGACCCGCGTGGCAAAGGGATCCCCACCCGGAGCAAAGTTGTCCAGGAAACTCGTGAAGCTCATGGGTTATCCCCTTGGGTAGGTGGCGCTCGGAGTGCCAGGCATCAGCATGCTGCGTGAAGGGTCAAAGCCTTGGGTTCCGGTCTGCGGCTTGGCGGCCTCGCGGGTCAGCCTCTGAATGACGACGTCGGTCATTTTCTTGCCGTCGACGTAGAGGTTGATCTGTTGATCACTACCGCCCGACGATTTGTTGGGGATCGGCACTACAAGACGCCCGCCACCATCGGTGCCACGATAATCGTCGGCAAAGTGCGTTTTCGAGATTTGCATGCTTGCAGGCAGGATCGCGTTGGCCCCGGCAATCAGCGTATTGAAGATCGTCTGCCAGCCGGTCAGGAAGATCAGCGCGAACGACTTGAACGCGCCGCCGATATCGCCATTGAACAGCTTGACGAAGCCGGTCTTCAGGTCGCCCCACATCAACTTCAGGGCTTTGCTGATTTCGTCCCAGTTGTTCCAGAGCAGGAGCGCCGCTACCGCCAGGCCAACTACCACAAGCCCGACCGGCGTTAGCAGCAGCGATAGCGGTGAGATCATGAAGTACAGCGCCTTCCCAATTAGTTGGACGGGGGTTAGAAATGCCATCAGAAAACCGCGCACAAACCCGGAAGACAAGATAAATGCTGCCGTGGTCTTCGCCAAATCAATACCGAGCACAAGCAGAGCAGTGCTGAAGCGTGCAATCGCCGGTATCAGTGGAGTTAGAGCGACGTCCGTGGTGAAAATCATCGCCTTGGCTAGAAGCCGGAATCCCCGGCCTGCAGCAATCACCATGTTGATCAGGCCGCCCGTGATCAGGAAGGCCGACAGCCCCATCAGGGCATAAGTCAGCGCTTTTACTTTCTCCGGGTTGTCATTAGCCCATACGGTCATGTTCTTGATTGCACTGCTGAGCCCATCAACCGCCTTGATCGCCAGCGGAAGTATCACCTCGCCCAGTGCCAGCAGCAGATCATTCCATTTCTTGGCCAGCTCGATTTCCTTGCCGGACAGGGTGCTCTTCGCGTTCTTTTCCAGCTCATCGATGCCGGCCGCGCCGCTGTTCAGCTTGTAGTTTTTGGCGATGTTGGCCTGCTGTAGGTACATCGTCGAATAGAGCTGCGAAGCGGTTCGGTTGGTGAAGATTGCGCCGATTTCATTGAGAACTGCCTGCCTTTCGGTAATGCCTTTGCTGGCGAAGGCCGGCAGCATCACGTCCTGCATCCACTTATAAGGATCAGAAATCATCTGGTCCATGCCTTTTACGGCGCCAGGCCTGACCTGTTTGATGTTGCCGACCTTGTCATAGTCAACCTTTTTCTTATCGAGCATCCCGATGCGCATTAATTCGTTTGCTGCGCGCTGGGTAGTTCGGCCCTGCACCAGGTTCTGATAGGCCGACATCAGGCCTGTACCGACGCGCTGGCCGCCCATTTCCTGAATCAGCGGCTCCATGCCGTAGTAAAAGTTCTCATCCTTGATGCCTTTGGCTGCCACGCCACCAGTCTTGATGAAGTTCAAGAATTCGTTGGCGCCAACCCGGCCACCCGTTGCGGTCTGCACCTGCTGAACCATGTTCGCTTGCTTGGTGAAAGCCTCTTCGCTGGCCAGGCCGCCCCGCATTTCGATAACCTTCAGCATGTCCATGAAGGCCTTGTCTTTCATGCCGCCGCCTTCATCGCCATACAGTGCGGCGTTGGCGAACTTCATCTTGGCCAGCAGTGGCGTAACCATCTTCGCTTCGTGGAAGTCGCCGAAAACAGTCTGAGCGTCGCGTAACAGCCCGAGGTTCTCGCGAATGCTAGTACCGTAGGTATCCATTCCCTTGGCAAACTTCACTGCGTCAGCGGTCACCTTGTCCCCGAGCCCGAGCGAGCGGAAACGCTCGGTTTCATTCTGGAATTTCTTCGCCTCGTCGAGCGGGGCCTTGAACAGTGCAGCCAGCCCAAGGCCGCCCGCAAACATTGCTGCACCAATTGCGCCTTGCTTGCCAATGGAAGCCAGCTTCGCATTGAGCTTGTCGACATCCTGCCCGGTGCTGTGCAGGCTTTTGCTGATCAAGGCCATGCCGGCGCTGACATGGTTGATCAGCGACAGCTTGACGGCGACGGAGTACGCCTCAAATGCCATAATGACAGTTCCTGTTCTGGGGTTGGATCACATGGCACACAGTCAGCGCACGTATCAGTGGGTGAATGGCCGAATCCAGGATGTCGGCTCAATGCATGCGATTAAGCCGAAGGAAGCAGTAGCGCGACCTTCGAGGCAACCAAAAAAGGCTGGCCCAGGCATCGACCTGCTGACCGGCCTGTTTATTTTCACATGCAGTAGCGTGGTCATGATCTTTGCCGGAGGGGCGTTGATCGTTGTCCTGTTCGTTATCTATTCAGTCTTGTTCGGGTGAGCGCGTGAGAAAAGCATTGGCCGCAATGGCAATACTGTCCGCATTGAGTGGATGCTCGAAAGTCGATAAAAATGTCTGCTGGAGCGATGAAACCAAGGAGCTGCTTCATCAGAAGATTGCTGCGCAGAGTGGCCAGACACAAAAGATGGTGGATGCCATACAGCTTCGCTCCGGCATCCTAAGATCACTCAATATGGGGCTGATCAACATCGCGGCCACAGACTTCAATCTTGAAAAGATTGATCAGTCCGCTGGCGCCGCTGATTGCTCATTTGAGCTCTCGATGTCGATCGACTTCGGCAATCAAAAACTCGTGAGTGAAGGTCGAATCCCCTTTTCCATTAGATCCGGGCAAAATGGCAAGTCGCTGTCTCTGCCAGCCAATTCGATACCGATGATCATCGATAACCTTCGGCAGGTCACACAGTAGAGTCATACCCCAGCGAAGCATGGATCGCTGATCCGCCGACCAATCCGGAGACGGTCGCCAGACCCAGCACCCTACGGATGTACTCCTTGTTACGGAATACTGCCGGCCCCATCACTGGGCGTGCCGGAATCTTTGGCGTGCCGAATTCGTGGTAGAACAGCTTCGGATCTTTCGAGCCAATGACCGCCTCCAGGATGTGCGTGGTGTGCGTGATGCTGTCGCGCATCTCGCCCGAGGCAAGAAGAGGCGAATCGGCGGGATAGCCCATCTTCGCTTTGCGCTCTTCCGTTGAGTCGGCCAGAGGGGCCCATTCTGCGAACGGTCCGACCGCCGATTGGTAATGCCCGATTTCTTCCTTGGCGGTTTTCTCGACCTGCACGGCGCACTTCTCCAGTCCATCGTGCAGATGCTTGAGCAATGAGACTTCGGCCTGCGCAAAATGCAGCGCCACGCTGCCGAGACTACTGAATTCCATGGTCAGTCCTTCTTGTCGAATTGCATGCTGGACCAGTTCCAGACCCCAGCACCTTCGAACTCGGAAAACATGATCGAAAAGGCCATGCGCTCGTAATCAGACAGCAATCCGCAGTCAAACACCCGATCAAAAGGAACCCCGTTCTTCACCAGCCAGCAGCGGTTGCGAAAATCGGGGTCCTCTGTCAGTTTTTTGCGGCGGCCTGCTCGGCGCTGAGCGCCTGAGTGGCGTTTTCAGCATCAGCCTTGGCTTTGGCGGCTTCGTACTCAGCCATCATGTGTTTCTCGATGGCCTCCATGCCTTCGACGCCGAGCTCAGCCAGCACAGCGTCAACTTGCTTGAGGGATTGCGGAAGGCCGAAACCGACATCGTCGATATAGACCACTGATGCGGCCGGCAATGCGAATGCGCCCATGTAGACGCTATTCGAGGCGTTCTCACCGCCGACGGCCATGACGATGCGCGATTTTTGTAGCGGGTCCAGGGTTCGCAGTTGAATGGTGCGTCCGCGAACGTCCTGAATCGAAGTGAATTTCGGCTTCTGATCAACGTGAACAGGCGCGGAAGGTTCGGTAAGGGTAACTTTGGTCATAGGTAAATCCTCTGGTCAGCGAGTCGTCAAAGGAGCATGGCGTGCGGGGTGACGAGACCCGCGCCCTGCCGGGCTGCCATGCAAAACGGTTAAACCTTGTAGCGACGGCGGGAAGTGAAGGAAATGGTCTGACGAATCGTCTTGTCCCCCTCTTTCTTACCTGCATCCTCAAACTTCAGGATTACGTGGGCGTGGCGATACACGTTGATAGTTCCGTCTGGATTGGAAATCGTCTCCGTGATGGTTGCTGGGACCTGGTTGATGCCGTTGAAATAGTCGCTTTCGAACTGCGCCCACCAATCATCCAGCGTGCCGTCAACGCGCTCAGCTTCGATGGTTCCGGTCCAGCCTTTGGGGATCAGAAGTTCATCGGTCAAGCCGTTGAGCGGCGTGATTTCCTGGCTTGTGGTTTTTGGCTTGCAGTCGAATGAAATGATTTTCGGGATGCGGATCGGGCCGTAAGGACCGTTGATGTCGACGGCGACATCCTTACCCGTGTTGTATCCACCTTGCATGGCGTTCTCCAAATGAATAACCCGGCGCTAGGCCGGGCTTGGAAGTGGGTGTCAGCGCTTACTGGCGCGGAGTGGCAGATGCGACGATGGAAACGCTTTGCCCTGCCTCTAAGTTCACGAGGAAGTAGCGGATCACGGACAGGTATTTGACCTGCACGTCGGCCTGCATGTAGCCCAAGGCCACGCGAGCATCTGGGTTGTTGGATACATCGAGCTGGACGGAGAACGCCGGACCGCCGTTGACGTCGCCAATCAGCCCCTGAATACGCAAGGTGTCCAGGAAGCTTTCCATGGTCGACTTCGTTTCACGGCGGACATCTGGTGTCTGAAGCCGGCCAATGGTCCCGCCGAAGGAGGCGGCAATGGTCAGCGAAATGAAGTTCGTCATCCGCGTGTAGTTGTCGCCGTTCACCGCCGAGTTGCTGGAGCAGTTCAGGCCGGAACGGTGACCGAAGTAGCTGCCGCCCGGGCACGGGTTGGTGATGACATCCAGGCGCGCGGTGTTGATGGCGCCAATTTCCGGCGTGCTATACGGCTGCTGCGACAGGTTGCGTTGAGTCGATACCGCATTGGTCAGCGGCTTGTTTAGCGGCGTCTGATTTGGCGACAGCGCAGCGATCTTGGCGGCCGAGAAAGTAGCCGGGGCGATCATTCGTTGCTGGCTGTTCACCTGGTCGTACCAGTAAACCCAATCTCCCACCATGACCTTCAGCGCGTAGCTGTCACAGCCGGCAGCGGTCAGGCTGGCGGCTACGGTGACGTAAGAGGCGCCGGCCGGACCTTGCGTGACTGGATACGTACCCTCGGAAAGGCCGAAGGTGAGAATGGCTGGCCACTGAGTGGAGTCAGTTAAATCCACCAGGTTCAGAGTTTGATGACCACTACCGCGCAAGGCGTACATGCCCTTGCGAGTCGCACCGGTCACGCCATCAACGCCGATCAGAACCGCGTCGGTGATGGTGGTGTTACCGGAGGTGCCGGTTGTAAAAGCGACCGTCTGCGTGGTCACTACCGGTGCGAGAACAGATGTGCCGACAGTGGCAATCACCAGCTGCGACGGACCGCGGATGCCTGACTGACCGTTGTTCACGGCACTGACAATGTTCTGCCAGAGCGCGAGGCCGCTGCCGGTGATGTTGTCGAAGACTTCCGGTGCAACGCCTGGCAGAGAAACAACCAGCTTCCAGCTCGACGCGGCGGCGCCGGCGGATAGCGTGGCGCTCAGCGAGTTGCCGAGGGTGCCGGTGTAGAAGGCGGTCAGCGTGGCACCGGTGGCGGCTGCAGTGTCCTTAAGAGTCGACGTCGCAGCCGTGTCGGTGCCGTCTGTTACCCGCACAGCGCGGATGTTCGAGGCGCCCAACTGGATGGAGACCGCAATCGCGGTGCACAGGTCGTACTTGCGCACCGTCTGCGTGCCGAACCGCTGCGAGGCATCGCCGGGCGAGCCGATCAGCACCGAGCTGTTCACCGGCCCCCAGTCAGCCACACCGACAATGCCGAGGATGTCGGTCGGCACCCCGTTGATGTATCGAGTCTTCGGCGGAACGATTTGGATGTACAAATCTGGAGCTGTCAGCGCCGCCGTGTTCAAGCTGCCTGCCGGATAAATTGGCATGGCTTCCTCCTAAATGAAAAAACCGCCTCAGTGGGCGGTTTCTTGTGTGTGGGTTTCGCTTGTCAGGCGGTGGCGACTTTCAGGACGTTGCCGGCGCATTCGCTTGCCAGCACGGCAGCGACCTCGTCGGTATCGGTGATACTTTGGCCGACCTGGTAGTCAGCGAAGGCAAATTTCACAGTCAGCGAGAACGGCGAGGCCTTGGCCTGCACCGGCTTAACGGGAGTATCGGAGTCCATGTCGGGCCTCAAGGGTTCAGTGTTGCAATGGGAAGCCCGGACTGGGCGTTGACGATGTGCAGCACCGGAGCGATGACTTCGGTGACTTGTTGAGTCTGGGTTGTGGCGTAGTCGATCAGATAGAACAGGTCCAAGCGGTAGAGACCTGCCTTCTGGAGTTGGTCCGTCATCAGCGATCCCGAAGAGCGAATGATCCCGAAGGAGCCATCCGTGAACGAGATGCTGTTGCCATCGGACAGCGCCGAGTCGATCGGGCTCGCCACTGCATCCCGCGCGTCCGGCGTCGCGGCCCAGATGATGATCTGCACCGACTGCTCCTGACGTTTCGTCTCCTTGTAGGCCGTGCCGAGGCCACCCACTCGCGTGAAGACGCTATGCGCGCCTGTAAGCGTGATAACTGGCCCAGCGCTAGATGCGCCTGGAATCATCGAAGCAAGCGCTGTGGCTGCGGTCGTAAGCGTGTCCGTTGCCTGCATGGCGTAGACGTAACTGGTGCCGTTCAGGTTGACCAGTAGATTCTGCCGGCTGATCGTGCCGGACAGCGTCACTACTGCGCCGACGACCGTCATCACAACCGTGTGCCCCGGCACTGTTAGCGGAACCCATCCCCGCCCGATATACCGAGTGGTCTTTCGGTCCTTGCCGGCTGGATAGACGCTGACATGCGCATTCCCTGCGGCAAGGTCGGTCTCCAGCACATTCGGCACCGGCCAGCCTGGATAAACTCGAACAGGAATACCTGCCGCGCTTGGTTGTCCTGTGCCGTTCGGATAGACAATCGCTGCAACTTGAGAGGCGAGCTGCTTCATTACATCGGTCAGGCTCGCCATAATCACACCTGCACTTGCATGGCCGTACATCGCCAGCCCATATCGGTCAGTTCGGCGCTCGACACCACGTATTTGCGGCCGAGCTCGTCGCGAATGATGTCGCTCGTACGCAGCACGATGCCAGGCCAAGCCGGCATCAGGATGGCCCACCAAGGCGTGCGCACATCGCCGGGCAGCTGGGTAGGATTCGCTTCCCCCTTTGTGCCCTGCAAGACGCTGGCAGGCCAGCCTTGCATGAGGACGGCCTCATTGGCTGGCGTATCGGCCGACCAGCCGCCAAGACCCACGCCCGCGCTCTGACCGACGCGCAGCACCGAGACAACCCGGTTCGTCTGCACGCAGTAGATCGGCAGCGTGTCCTGCATCGCGGCGATGAAGAACGTACCGCCATGACCGACCAGATAATCGCCAGGGCGGCACAGGCGCGCATCAAACAGGCCGAGCCAAGTGGCTTGCCCGTACTTGTTCGGTGCGCTGTAGGTGAAATTCGTGGTGAACGACGCAGGCAGCGTCTGCAATGCGGTTGTCAGCAGCGGGTTATTGGCGCTCGTAGCGCGGAATTGCTGGTAGTTGAAACCGATTCGCTTGGCGGCCTGCCCATAGCCTTTGTAAATTTTGTCCTGGAGCTTTGTGCCGTCCATATCAGCCCCTAACGATTCTGCTTCCGCCCTTTCCAAGGCTTGGACCTGGAGCGATACCGATGAAGGAGCACAACTCGCGGCGCCAGAGCCGGTAAAGCTTCATCCGGTCCGACACTTCGTTCTTGTTGTGCACCCAGACGGCTGCCTGATCTGTATCGAGGTTTTGAGTCGAGTCCGTCACTGCCGTTTCCAGCCCGGAAAGCGTGGTCAGAAACGTGATGATTCGAGCCTCTTCCTCAGGGCGAAGCGTTGAAAGCCGGTGATAAAGCGTCTGCCAGGTGCCGGGCGAGACCCAGCCGTAAGCCAGGTCGCGGCTATTGTCAGCAATGGTGTCACCAAGCATCGGGTAGCCAATGAAGCGCCGAACGTCGGCCAATTGCTGATCAGTTAGCATTTACTCGGCCTCTTTCACCGGAGTCCAGCCGCCGGAGTAGTAGTTCTGCACTTCGTCAGGGTGAACCTGTGCGGTGTGCGGGGCATCGTATTGATCTGGGTTGCGCTCCATCGCCACGAAAGCAATGTTCTCAGCAACATCAGCAACATCAGCAACGCCGTCATCGGTGCCGTCTTGTTTTTTAGCCATGATCGTCTCCATAAATAGCCGCCAGTTGCCCGGCGGCCATCAGTCGTTAGCCCATCAACAGGGCGGTATGGGCTGGCTTGATGTTCGCGCAACCCCATGCAGCCGATACTTCGTAGCGGACGCGGCGGTATTGCTTGTACATCGCAAACTCGAACGCCATGCCGGTGCGCGGGTCGGTGATGATCATGCGGTCATCCGCGCTGTCGCCCTCTTCCGGCAACGCAGGAGTGCGGGTGGCCAGCACGATTGCGGAGCGCGGGAACGCAAAGTTGGCCGTGAATGCACTTACCAGGGTGACGGTCGCGCCGGAAGACACGGCAGCACGCAGGCCCGGAGCACCGATGGTCAGCGAGCCGCCAGACAGCGCGGCGGCAACCACGTACTTGTAGGCGCCGATGACGATCACGTCGCCCGCAACGATGGTGCCGCTACCGGTCTGAACCGGAATCACGGTGGTGCCGACAGTCAGCGCACCGTTGGTGACATAGCTCGCGCCAGTACCAGGGGTGTGAAGGGCAACGCCAGCGGACTCACGCAGGGTGAAGCCGTGCAACTCAAGCAAGGTGCCTTGGGCACGAAGCTGGGTAGTGCCGGCTTCGTTCGCCTTGGTCAGTTGCGCCAGGGTGCGCAGCGATGCGCCGGCAGTGGTGTCGATGACGCACTGCAGATCGCTCAGCGGGGCGCCGTTATCGGCCAGGATCTTGCGAACCTGCGCCGTGTCGCCCAGGGTGCTGGCGAATGGCGTGGTGCCGGCGGTACCGGAAGCGCGAGATGCGCCGTAGGCAAGCTGACCCAAGTCGACTTCAACTTCGTTGACCAGAGTACGAATGGCCTGTGCAACCTGATCGCGGCGGATGTTTGCGTAACCAGGGCCGGTGTTAACACCCTTCTGCTCTTCACCGGTCCAACGGAAAGGAACCATCCGCGACTTGGTGATGCTGAAGGGGGTGTTGCCGACGGCTTGGTCACCATCATCTGGAGGCAGCTGACCGGGCGTCACGTTTTCGGCCGGTTGCGCAGCAGTAATCGGAATGCGGATGGCTTGGTTCAGCGCGGCGCGCTCGGCAGTCGCATCCAGGGTCACAGACGGGATGAAACCTGCGAGCTCTCGCGATACGACGTCAAGCGCTTCGTAAAGGTCGGGCACCAGGCTGGTAAGGGTGTTGGCCATTTGGATGAATTCCTTTAATCAGTAATTGTTCCGCCAGCCTTGACGTGCTCCATCTGCTTGGCAGCAGGGAGTGTTTCGAACTGAGCGCGAGGAAGTGTTTTGCTGTTGGCCGCCGCCGCGCCGCCACCCGATGCACCGCCGCCATTGGCGCCGGAGCTCTTCAGGATCTGATCGCGATAGGGGTAGTGCTCAACGAGCAGCTCCAGCGCCTCATCAAACTTGGCGGTTTCGCCTGGATTACTGCGGCTGTAGAGCTTGTTTCCGGACTTGTCGTAGGCGATGACTTCGCCGTTCTCGACCTTGAATGACTCACCGAAACGCGAGCGAACCATGTCGGCAGGAATCGCCAGCTTGTCGGCGATAAACTTCGAGCGATCGAAGCTGCCACCAACCTTTTCCGAGACCAGCTCAGACATGAGGCTGTCGCGCTCAGCCATGAGCGGGGCATATTTCTCCTCGAGCGCCTTGATTGCTTCAGCCTTGACCTTCTCGACTTCCCCGGCATCCACCAGTTTTTTGGAGTCGAAATTCTTGACCGTTTCCAGCGCCTTTTTAGCCTCGGAAGGATCAGTGATCCCTTCAAAAGCTTTCAGGCCGGTTTCGGCGGCTTCTGCGCGTTCGCGGTGAGATTTGGCCTCAGCGTTGAGACGGCTGATGGTCGCTACGGTGCCGATAGCATCGAAAGCGATCTCTTTGCCGTCGTCGCTGACATAAACAGGCTTGCCTTCGGAAACAACTACGTTGCCGTTCTCGTCGAGTTTCAATTTCATCAGTTGATCTCCGGGCATCCGCCCATCTGCTAAGCCATCCGGCCCGGTGCGGCGCTATCCATCCGGAATCGCGCCCATAAAAAAGCCCCAGCGAGTGCCAGGGCTGTGAATTCTCAAATCTGCTGGTTATGGCGGCTCAGTAGCCTTGACGCTCAAACCGTTGCTTGTCAGTGCCTGCGCCCAGTTGCTGGCTGGGTCGCCGCCGGGTACCGCAGAGACGATCAGCGCCGATGTAGCGCTCTGATATGCAGGGTCGGCCAGCTGGTCGAGGAACAGCTGCACGCACCATGTGTGGCAGCCGTACCATGCTGAGCCGTCAGCTTTGGTCAGTGGCACACTGAGGCTGCCCGGGCCGTAGCCCAACGACTCAGCGAGCGCATTGAATTGGTCGCGATATGCAGCAGGGATCAGGAGGACGCAGGATATTGAGTAGCTCATAGCGCCACCCCAGACTTGCCGCCTATGTATTTCTCAGTAGCCTTGATATCAGCTGCGCTGGTTGTTGCGCCGCGAATGACAAGACCGAACAAGTACATTGCTGAAACTCCAGTGGCTGACGACTTACCGATGAAGAACCCCGTAGTGTTATCGGTTCCGTATGTTGCGGTCTTGTCAGCCTGCTGTACGCCGTTCAGTCTCGATCTCGCTAAAGACTGCGAATTGTCAGAGGTGATTGACACAACTATTGGTGTATTGGCAGTAATTGTCGCGATAGGGATGACTGCTGCAGGACTTCTCGGCAGTAGTTGAACCCCCGATGCTGAGTTGCCTACCGTGTAGTTGTTGGTGATATAGCCTGTTGAGTTACCGCACGAGAACCAGTCTTCCCGGCTCGCTAGCGATAGAGGATTTACACCGACAAATAGCGACATGTTGCTATTTCTGAATCCTGCGTTATCCGATACCAAAAGGAAGTCATCAACCCCGTCAAACTGAAGCCACCATAATCCTGCTGACGTTTGAAGGATCGGCCGCATCGTCGAGGTGACTTGGCTGGCGTGATTGCCGCGACCGGACTTGTCGCGAATCAATCCGACTGGCTGGCCGGCTGCCGTGACTGGAATAGTGCCGGCGCTGTCCTGAAACATCGTCGACAGATCGCTAGGATCGATCCATAAGCCCTGTTCGCCAGCGGCGAAGAGAGATGCGGGAATCCTCGATGCAACTGCCTGGGCCAGGGCGGAGAATCTAAAGACCTGGAAGGCATGAAATTGGCTGTTCACTTGGTTACCACTAGTTTTGCGCTCGCATTTACCGTGCGCGCCCAGATGTAGCCGTTGCCGACAAGTGATCGGGTTATCGCCTGCCCTGGCTGAAGGACGTGACCACCAATCACCGGGACAGTGGTCGTATCGGTACAGGCGAACTCAACCGCCACAGACCCTATCCATGAAATGAGCACAGGGTTGTCGGCCGGCGCCGCAACTTGAACCCAGTTCAGATCGATACTTACGTTCGAGGTGGCCATTGCGCTCGCCTTATTTGAGTCAGCGCAGCATGGCTGCCTGGGTGTTTGTGGTAGTCAGCTAAATGCCGGGGAGCGTGACGCCTTGTTTCGCTGGCTGGGCCTTTATGCGGGCCTGCTCTTCCGGCCAAGTGAGGTTGTCCTTGAGCATCCCGCGGCGCTGGATCTCGCTGAATAACGTCTCGTCAGAGATGATGCCGGCGACATTCATTTCCAGAAGCAGATCAGCAGATGCCTCGGCAAGGGACGCGGCACCGAAGTCGTTGTAGATGACCAGGTGGCCGCCTTCCTTCTCGCCGATCCATTCCGCCATTAGCTGCATGGCCTGATCGAGCGAGTCTTCGACGTCCTGAGCGATCCGCTGCAGCGCACACATGCCCGGCTCATTGTCCGAGAGCGTCTGCGCTATGGTGATCTTGCCCGGCTTGATGACGAGCAGCTCAGCGCCTACCTGACGCATGCGATCCTCGATGTCGAGGATCGACAGGCGCCCGGCGTCAATCGCTTTGCCGGTGTGCTCGACATAGCTAAGGGTCGCGCCGATCTTGTCGGTGGTCACGGCAGTTGCCGCACCAACGGTTAGGTCATCGTCTTCGCTGAAGCCGCAGCCGAACAGGATCGGCACCCGAGCTACGTGAAGGATCGTCTGCTGGTCCGACTTCGACTGCCAGTGCTCGACGTTCATGAACGCCAGTTCGCGCAGTGGCGGCATGGCTTGCATGAAGCCGAGGCGCTTGCCATAGACCGGCACAAATGGAATCTTTTTGAGGCTGGATAAGCCCTTGTCGTGCAGAAGCCACTCAGGCTCGCCGGTCGTTTCGTTCTTCTTCTCGCGGTAGGTTTCCCAGCGGCCAGGGTAGAGAACGCGAACCTGCTCGATGACCTCTTCCTCGAATGGCCCGATTTTCTCGGTCACCGACTCCAGGAATCGCAATAGGGTAAACGTCTCGACGCCATTGATGCGCTGAGAGTCGTAGTCCAGCAGGCTTTCTGCGCAGATCTGGACGAAATATGGTCGAACGCCCGCTCTTACCTCGTCAGCCTTGGTCTTCAATCCCTTGGCCTGCGGAAAGTCGACGAGAACGCCACAGATCCCGTAGGCCATAGCCTCTTCCATGATGCTTGCGGCGAACGAGTGCATGTTCCTGCCTTGCAGGTCGATGTTTTCGCAGTATTCGAGGATCGTTGGTGGCGTATCTTTGCCGTAAGTGATCGGGCGCGAGAACGGCTTGCCGCAGAGGACGTCAATCGTGCGGGCAAAGGCCGGGAACAGAGTCGCGGTGCCAAGCCGAGCTTTGTAGAAACCCTCATCCTCGTTCGGCCATTGCGGGAGATAGGCTTTCGCTGCCTCCCTCATCTTCCCGGTGCCCCCTAATAGGGCCTTGATCATGGGCCAGCACTCCGCCATCGCTTCGATTTTGGCGGAGCGTTTGCGGACGCTATTGCTCATGGCTTATTCCAGTTATCCGGAGAATGGGCGAACGGTGGTTTTGCGCTTGCGGCGCCCTTTGGCTACGGCGAAATAGCGGAATCCATCCGATCCGTGAGAGGACCAGTCATGGAGCGGCTTGTCTTTCCAGCAGCCGCGCTTGTCGTCCCACTCTTTGCGGTAGTTTTCCAGGCAGGCAATGCCCTGTTCGCACTTGGATTCGTCGAATACGCAGAGAGGTAGGATCTCGCGAGCTTGGTCGATGCCGTCATCGACACCGATCTTCGGCACAACCTCAAAGCGGATGCTGTATTTCTGCCCGTCGATCTCATAGCCCTCGCGGGCCAGCTCGCGGCGGGTCTTGCCGTCGCTGCCGAACTCGCGGTTATCGATGTCGTGCGGCCCCCAGTGCTCGGCGTAGGTGTAACCCTTGTCCTTGAGCACCTTCATGTAATGCCGCAGCCCTTCGCCCGAGTTCTCGTAGTAGTCGATGACGTGATATTCCTCACCGACCATCCGAACGAACCAGATAGCCGTGGAGTCGCCGACGCCGATGTCCCAGAAGGTTTCGACAGGCAGATGACTGTTGTTCGGTAGCACGCCGATGCGCTGATGGGCGTAGAGCTTGGCGAACTGCTTGGCGTAGTACGCGCCCTCGATCGACTGCTGGAAGGCCTCGGCCGGAATCGACGGGTATTCCCGCTTCATGTCGTCGCCGAGCGACTTTTCCTTGGCCGCGTACCAGGCCGCCTGAGCAGCGCTAATCGTTATCCCGTGCTTCGCCTTCAGATCGCCGAAATAATCCAGCAGGCGCTGCGGGATGGCGGCGAGCGGCTCAATTGCGTACTGGGCGTTCTTCCACCAGGAGAAAAAGAAGAATTTCCAATCGAGCTGACCGAGCGGAGCCCCTGAAGAGGCCTGCTTTTCTGCTGCTTGGCTGTAATCGAAGAAGTATCCCGCCCTACCCTCGGCCGTCGACTCGATGGTAACGAAGCAGTCGGTGGCCACAGCCTCAAAAGCGCCAGTGACGATCTCCCGCGCCTTGTGCGGAAACTTGGCGCAGATCTTCCCGAACTCGGACACGTGCAGATAGCGCAGCGTGCCGCCCCGGAACGACGTGGAAACGTAGAGCGAGCCGCCCTTGCTGAACACCAGCTCCCCGGCAGCATCGTTGCTTGCAGGGTTGGCCGCTTTGATCTCGGCCGGCAGATTGTCGTAGGCGTATTTGACCTTCTCCCGAAACAGGCGTTTGGCATCGTTCAGGGTGTGAGCAATCAACGCGCACTTGGCCGACTCGAACAGCGCGGCGTCCAGCTGAATGATGCATTGCTCGGTCGTGAAGCCGAGTTGCCGAGCCTTGAGAATGATGTTCCGGGTATGCAGGCCTTCGAAGTACTCGAGCTGCTCGTCCGTCATCCGGAAGCGGACCTTCTTGCCCTGCTTGTCCGTGATGAAGTACAGGTTGTTCAGGCGCCATCTCTTGTCCCGGAGCAACTTCAGATGCTCGGGCTTCATATCAGGCTTCCTTCGATAGATCGTCCATCAGGCTTGCAAGGTCGGAAACTGTCTTGTCGCCTGTTTCGGTGTCGAGGTTGTAGGCCTGGCGCTCGCCCTTGATGACTTTGAGCTGAGCATCGACGCCGGCGTTCAAGGATCGGGCGAAGTCGCCGTGGTTGTCGGCGGTCACGTCCATGTCTGACAGGGCGTTGCTGAGCTTGTCGGCAATGCCGCGCCATTGAGCCAGGCCGGTGCGATGCGCCAGGATGACAGCAGCAGCCTGATCGGATGCTTCGTCGATTATCTGTTCATCGGTTCGCGGCTCGGACTGCGAACCATTGGCGCGAACCTCGGTGCGAACCACCTTCGCTTTCGCTGCGGCGCGAACCTGATCTGTCAGGTCTCTACTCCACCCAAGCTTCTTGGCCTGCTTTCGAATGGCGGTGTCGCTAATACCGTATTGCTCGGCTATTGCGCGAACTGAAAGCAAGCCCGCCCGGTACAGGCTATGAATTGCCTCCCAGTCGGGTTGCTTTGCTGCCATGTTGAATTCCTTCTACTGCTCGACCTTGACGGCGAGCATTCTGATCTTGCCGCCAGTGCAGCTATCGCGCTTCATGGCCATTTCTACGGCTTGATAGGCGGTTGCGCCCATGTCCATGGCGGTGAGTGCGTGGCTTGAACCGCTGCCAATGGCGTAGGACTTGTCGGCGAGGATGATGCTCTTCCAGACTCCGGTGTCGTCATCATGGCCGATATACCAGACCTGCCCGGCCTCTATAGCCATGGCGCTTGCATTGATGTCCGTTGCCGGCTCACCGAAGTAGGCGCCCGTGAGCTTCGCGTAATCGGAGGTGTGCCCGGAAATCACGAACTGAACACCCTCACGCTCCACGCATTTTTCGTAGTCGTCATAGGAGATCTGCGTGCCGCAGGTGATCCGGGAGTCATAGGCGATCACGCCGTCTTTGTAGGCAATGGTCGTCATTCAGCTCACCATGATCTGAGTCTGCTTCAGTGCGTGGCCGTACAGCTCGGCGACAATGAAGCCTTGAGGCAGTCCAGCAGCCTGAGCATCCGCTACCGCTTGAATAATGGCCCTATCCAAGGCTTCCAGCGCCTTGCTCACTTCTGCGCTGATAGGCATGGCGTGACGGATGCGTGTGACGTTGGTCATACCTATCTCCAATGTCGCGACACAATTTGTTGATTCGCGAAACGTGTCGCGGAATACGAGATAAAAAACAAACCGGAACATATTTCGTATAAATGCGCGAAATATGGCTTTACATAGGAACAATGGTCCACTATATTCACTCCATGCCGCCCACAAAGGGAAGGCGAACCCGGAGTAACGAACATGATCACCAACACCAAACAGGTCTGGATTGCTGGCAACACCGTCAAAGTAGGCTTCATGTCCCTGACCGTTGTTGCCGCGATCGCTACTCCGGGCGACTTCAAGCCTGACGCCTACATCGTTGCAAGCAAGACTCAGGTCTATCTGTTCGTTCCGCACAACGGCCTGGAAAAAATCACCGCCGAAGAAGCTCGCCGCCTGGTAGCTGAAAGCCAAGAGCACGCAGCTCGCTTTGCACGCAAAGCAATTGCTCGCGCAACCACCGAATCCACCGTGTCAGCTCTGATCGCGGAACTGGCTGCCTAATATCGAGAAGACATGATCCCGAATGCAGAGAACTACAACGGCGACACCGAATACGCTCAGCAGCTGATTGAGCGTATCGGCAAGTCTCAGACTTGGATCGCCAAGCGTCTCGGTGTGTCCGATAGGCGCGTGCGCTACATCATCAAGGGCTCGCGCATCGTCAATGGGGTCGATACGGACGTCCGCATGACCTACACCGAGCAGTTCACGCTTGAGTGCCTTGCCGCAGCCGTTGAGAGCGCTGCCGATCTCAGCTCTTAGAGCGCCTTCTTCGCCAAGGCTACAGCCTCATCGAAGAACACAGGCAGTTCATGGCCCAGCGCGCCCAGGATCGTCTTGAGCTTGTCGAAGACCACCTCAGAGATGACGCCAGCAATTGGCCCCGCCTCGGCTTGAATGACTTGCTCTGCGATTGCCGGTAGATCCAGAGCGGCAGGCGCTGGCTGTGCGGCGGCAGGCGCAGCAAACAGATTCGCGTGCAGGCCGTCTGCAGTCAGCTCAGGCGCAGCCGCTTCAGGCTGGGTCAGTTGGCCGTTGCTGTCGTATTGGTCAGGCATGGTCTTTTCCTCGGTGAAGTGTTTCGCAATCCATGCGAGGAGTGATTTAAAGAGGTTCATTGCACGGGGTCGTCAGGTTTGGCCTGAGACAGAACCCGCACTACGGCAACGCCGATACCCAACCCCATGTTGATGGCGGCGTAGTTCAGCGGGTTTACGGAGCCTTGGAACACGGTCCAGCCAATGGCGCCAGCGTTCAGGACTGATCCGGCCAATGCCAGACGAACAGACCAGAGTTTGTGCCAGCTGCCTGCGCTATCGATCAACTTCATAGCTTGTCTACCTTGCGTTCTGCGAAACGCTTACCAAGTTGACGAACCTGGTCGACGCCGAGGATGCCAACGAATCCAGCAGCGAAGAATGACCAGCCGATACTGAAGCCGAATTCCTTTACCGTCAGGCCTACGACCATCACCATCAGCGCACCGAGAGTTGCCTCGATCAGCTTGCGGACGGTGCTCGTCTCTTTGCCTTCGTATTGAACGCGCAGAAAGATCAGCAGGAATGTCAGCGCCATTGCGAGGCCGTTGTCCCTGAGCGCAGCCAGGACTAACGCCCAGAAGGAAGGGTCTTTTTCGGGCATGGGTTTCAATCCAATGTCCTCCCTTCTGGGAGTTGGGAATAAAAGGACCGCCAGAGTGAGCGGTCAAAGCGCAGCGAGGAGCAGCACGGGAAATTGAGGGCCTTATTCGGCCAGCGTGAAGTCGACGTAATAGTCTTTGCCAGGCTCGAGCTTGTCGGCCACGGACTTGACGATCTTGGCCTTGTATTCAGCTACCGGGGTGAACTTTCCGTAAATAGCGTTCTCACCCGGCGGATCGCCTGGGAGTGCGCAGACGGCGCCGAAGCGAACGTCGCACAGAGGGTCATCCCTATCGGAACCGGCGTAGCGTACATGGGTAACTTCGTGGCAGCGGAGCTTGCATCGCATAGTGTTGGACATGATGTTTCCTCGGGGTTGTGAGCAGGAGGGCCTATCAGTCTTTCGCCTGCGGAAATGAAAAAGCCCCGCACGATGGCGAGGCTCTTAAAGGTGTTTGCGCCAGTGGTAAGTTGCGCAGTGTGGTAAAAGTACCGTCATTCTCCATTCATGTCAACGAATTATGCCGCACTTTCTTCTTTTTCCGCGTGAATCACCTGCCAAACAGGCGACTGAGCCTCAATATCCACTTCTGCGATGATTGTTCTCAGGGATGTCCAAAGTTCGCGCCAGTCGCGGTTCCAGTTGTTTGGATCAACAGTCAGCTTGTAGAACTCCTTGATCTCGGCCGCTACCCGCGCCGGCCCCCATTGAGGCCCTCCATGGATTTCAGACTTGTACGACTGCAGCGCGATCGTGACAAGGTAGAGCGCCCTCACCCGCTTGCCCGGCGTCAGTTCGAGCGCTTCGGTTTTGGCCGTGATGAGCTTCTCGGCGTTCAGGACGTGACGCATGTTCATCATGGGGTGGTAGAGGTAGTGACCAAACTGCTGAACCTGGTATGGCAATGTATCGATGGCGCGCAAGATCTTGCCGGTCAGCGCGAGGTGAGCTGCCCTTGCAGTTGAGCGACCAATCGGAGTGCGACGAGTTTCGGAGATACTGATCTTCTGGCGAACAATCTGAATGCGCTCCTCCTTGTACTCGTCGCCCAGGGCGGCAAACACCACCTCATGCATCGCGGCGCGTCTGCGCTTGATCTTCGTGGCCGATTCCGCTTTCTCGGCTGCTACTGCGCTGATTGAGGTGTTCGACTCATGCTGTGCGTCAGTCCAGGCCTGACGTGCTCCGATAAGCTTCATGCGGCTTCCCCCTTCAATTCTCTGGTCATTGCCCGGTACTTGGCTTTGATGGTCTTCAAATCTTCGATGGTGTAGCGCTGGGCCTCATGAGGGCCTTCCAACCACTCAACCCGGTCGGCGCCGATCCGCTTCACCAGTTCGATGCGGTAATTCACGATGTCGCCGGACTTGTGGTTATTGCAGGGGGCACATTGGCGCCACACGTTGAGCGGTTCGAACCGAAGCTCTGGATTCGCTCCTACGGTGCGATAGTGGCCGGCGTGCCACTGGCCTTCATGGAAGCGACCGCAGCTCACGCACGGCAGCGCAGCGTCTCTCAGGCGGACCCATTCGTTGAACGCCTGCTGCGCTTCCTTCACGTACTCGCCACGCGGTTTGATCCGCTCTTTGGCTGCACGAATTTCCTTGCGGCCGACATCGGCAAGAGCCTTGCGCGCCTTCTCCTGGTTCTTCGGAGCGTCAAGAATTGCACAGGCCGGGCTACAAACTGCCTGACCCAGACGCGAAGGGACGAATGAGGCCCTGCACTCCGCGACACGGCATTTCTTCGGGCGAGGTTGTTTGGCAGGTAGGCTCATGCCGCCCTCCTCTCGCCGTAGATGGCGTACATCAGGTCGTCCGGGTGAGGCAGGAGAAGCTGTAGGTGTTCGGCGCAATAGGCGTCCAGCAGTTCCAGATAGGCCGTCATCTGCACGATGGTGAAGCTGCGAGTCTTGGCCCGGCCGACCTTGTACCGAGTGCCGTCCGGCAGCTCGACCGGATGAACCTCGGCAGGCCATAGCTTGGCGACCAGGATCTCGTGCCACTCTTCTGAGCTGGCGAGCTGGCCGAAGGATTCGCGCAGATGAGTCTGGATCAGGCCATTCCACATCCACAGCAGCTTGTTCTGTGCATCACTGCGCTTGCTGCGGATCTCGACGATGGTCAGCTTGCGTGGCTTGGCCAGGTCTAGGGCTGTGAGGTAGCCAATCAGTCGGATGCGGTCGGATTCGTTGCGGAGCATGAGGTCAGCCACAAGTCACCGCCTGGGCCATGCCAATCAATGTCGCACTGAGAATTAAAGCCAGAATTACCGTCAGGACGGGGTGCTCACTCATGAATTCATAGAAGCTCATGCCTGCTCTCCCTTGCTCAATGCGCGCATCTCTTCAAGCGCAGGCCAGTGATACCCAACCTGCTTGCCGATGACCTTCTCCATGGATTCGTTCCAGTCGTCGATGCCTTGCACCATCTGACGACCCACCGCTCTCAGTGCCTCAATCTCGGCCAGCTGCAGGATCTCGCGCTCGGTTGAGCGTGCAACCTCGGCCTTGAGCTGGTCGCGCTGACGGATGTGCGCTTGACGCTCTTCGACCAAGGCCTTTTTGGTGGCGCGCAATAGCTCGTTCTCGGCGATCAGGGCCAGCACGGCAGCAGGGTTGGCGGCAGCGATGAATTCTGCGTTCGCGCACTGAGTTGCTTCGTGCTTCGGGTCGCGCTCAAGCTCATCCTTTCGGATCGCCCTAAACATTGTGAAAAGCCCATAGCCAAAGGCGATAAAAATAGGCGCGAAAAGAATCCAGCCATTGATGACCCAGGCCTTTCGCCAAGCCATAGTCCCGATGGTTGCTCCCTCATATATCCAGGGGCCGATCCAGATGGTATTCAGCGGCCCCCAGAGAATGGTGGTGAATAGGCAAAGCGCTATCGCGGTGATAACGCATCGAATTCCCGCGCGGTCGGTGTGATCTTTCATGCTGAAACCCTCTTCTTGCCAAATTTCGCCATTAGCAGCTCGCGCGCCGATGCGCCGTCTGCCGGGATTCCCTGCTGAGCAATTCGCGCCCGGGCTTGCTGATCAGCCAATTCGTCAGCGAGTTCGAGCTCGGTCTTCTGGCTGTCATGCCCAATGCCGGTTAGGATCTTGCCGTCGAGTGGCTGGCCGGACTGGGCGCGGCGTAGAACGATTTCGTAGTTGCGTTCGAAGCGTGCACGCATCGCCTTGTCATCCTGCTTGGCCGATCGCAGGTCGAAAATTCCGGTAGCGTTGGCGGCGATTCGCACTGCTTCGTGGCTGGCAGTACCCATGAGAGCCTCCATCCATGCGTCAGCGGCTGCTGGCATGCCGTAAGCCTCTGGTCCAGGCGTGCACCACTGGATGAACTGGCCGATGCTTGGCGCGAACGGCGAGCCGCTCTTGCGGCATTGCTTGATCCCGAACTCGACTTGGTTGATGTCGCAGATACCGGCGTCGATGAAGCCCTTGGTCCAACTGCGCTGCGCCGAACCGAGCGCCTTTTCGTCTGGCCAAGCGGTTTTCCATGCCGGGAAAATAGCCTTGAGCTGGCGGAAAATCTTCTCGACCACTTCAGCGGTCTGGCTGTCGACATTGCCCAGCTGGACAGGTGCCGGGGCAGATCCTTGTCCGGTGCGTATCGCCTTTGCAGCGGCGGGCGTGACCGACTTGACGATTCTCATAGCTCGTCGCTCAAGTCATTGCGCCATGCGGTGCTGTAGAAATCTGGGCCGGCAGAAGCGGCAGACGGAGCACGGCCAGCTTGAGCGAGTCGATTAGCGATCCAGTCGGCCTTGAACCCCTGCCAGCCAGCGGACAGGGCCTCGGTCATCGCGTCCTTAGCGAGGATCCCCAGCTCGGCGCACTTGGTCAGTTCGGCGTTCAGGGCATCCCACACGGTCAGGCTGACGGCGGCGCGCTTGGTCTTGCGCAGGGCCAGCCAATCGACAAGCAGCTGGTCAGGGATCTGGTGCGGGTTGTCAGCGAGCATCTGAACCTTTCCGAAAACCGAGTCGGCAGCTGGCTTGGTTTTGCGGGGGGTGCGATTGGATTTCTCAAGGGAGGCATTACTCTCTTTCGTAGAAAGAGGTAATAGGGTTTCTTTCTTAGCATAAAGAAGGGAGTCGTCTGTTTTGGTCTGTCTCGTGATGCTTACGACTCGGTCCATATGGTCCGAGTCAGACCGGTTGATCCGACTCGGACATTCGACATAGACCCACTCCTTCGGGTCGCACAGACCGATATCGCCACGCGAACCACCCTCACGGAATATCACGCGGCGCTTCAGTAGGTGGCTGATGGCCTTGGAGACGACGTCAGGGTGCAGGTTAGTGGATTTGGATACCTCGGTAGCCTTGATGCGAACAGGGCCAGCCTGGAAGTTGATAGTGGCCTTGGCGATGAACAGGGCAACCTTCAGCTCGCGGCCTGGCAGATCGATGACCATTAAGGCATCCATCAGGCTGTTTTCCATTCGGGTGAACCCCCGAGTATTGATTGCGATGATGTTGTCGGTTGTCATTGGGTGACCTCCGGCAAATTGGTGCGCGACACGTTTTCAGATTTCGCAAAACGTGTCGCGGCACTTGAAGGGGTATTGCTTTGAATGCTCTGGTGCATGTAGGATCACCTCATCACGTTGTCGAATCAGCCGGGCTCTTACCCCGGCTTTTTCATGTCTGCGATTTGTCATCGCGGTTAAGGTCGGAACCACCTGCTACGCTGGGAAGCTCTCATCCAACCCAGCGAACCAGGAGGTTCCGATGTCTTTCAAAATCAGCCCTGAGCAATTTGCGCACGATGTAGTTATGGCGCTCATCGCCTCGGGCAGAACAAACTCAAGCAATGTCACGGCTTCAGGGATTCTGTTCGATCTAAACCATCTCGAAACGAGTGTTGGTGCGGTGGTGCAGCTGGAAAAAATCATTGCAGACATGTATCGAGATACTCCCGAATCAACAGGCGCAATAAAGCTCACTGGCGACCCGCTGAACCCGCTCCAATAAGCCTGTAAAACTCATCAAACCCAGATCTCACGGCGCGCGCGCAATTGATGGCATCCTCGCTTGAGGGCGCTCCGTGAGACCCCGAGACAAGCTTCACGAGCATCTCGCTTAAGGTTTTTGCTTCATTAGTGGCCTGGATAGCAGGCAGCTGTGCCTGCGCCATTCTTTCGAGAATTGCGCCCACTTCGATCTGTGCGTCAGATTTGCTCATGTCTTTCTCCGCATATTTGGTTGTGTCTGCTCAGCCCCTAATTAGGTGCCAGCACCTGCTGCAATGACCCTTATTAGGGGCCACACTGTTACGTCTCAGGGAAAATCGAAACCACGTTTCCTGCCTGTGCCTCTTGCGCACAGTGAGCGGCGAGATGGCGCTGCAAGGCTGCTTTATCCGCTGCAAGGCGAGCAGCACTGCGCCGCTCGACGGCGCGCTCTGCCCCCTGCAGGATTTGGTCGGTGAGCTGATCCGCGCCGATACCAACCTCGTCAGCCCACCGTTCAAACGCGTCTTTCTCGCCCTGTGCTACTTCTGGTATTGCAGGCACTTGCGCTCCCTCCATGGCCTGATCAGGCACTGAATTTTTTATCGCCGAACAGCGACAGTTGCTCATGCTTCAGCTTGAGCGCGAGCGCTTGGCGCACGAGGTCATGAATCAGTTCGCGAGGCTGCATGTTCAGCTTGCGAGCCAGCTCACGCAGCGCAGGGAAGTTGTCCAGTTCCCCGCCTTCAAGCTCCTGGTCGTCCACCAAGGGGAAGTACCCATGCGCCTGCTTGAACTGCAAAGCCGCGAGGGTCAGTTCGCGGACCAACGCCCCTGGCTGTGTCGCCCGATCCGTCGCCTCTGCTTTGAGGTCGGCATAGGCGTCGTCATTCAGGCGCGACTTGAGCTGATGGGTGTTGCGGTGCTCTTTTTTGTCGTAGGCCATCAGGTCAGTCCTCTTCCAACTGATCAACGTGCTGTACGTGCTCCATCCAGCGCTTGGCTTGATGGAAAATCGCTTCGATGTCGCGCTGGTTGAAGCACCGCATTTCGCCAGGAACGATCTTCAGATCGAGCACCGCCAAAATCTGAGCGAACTGCTCAAACTTCTCGGGCTTCATTCGACTGATCGTTGCCTCGTCGCAACCCACTGCAAGCGCGACAGGTGCATTGCCGATCGATGCAAGCTTCTGCATGAGAACCGCATAGTTCTTGCGGGCTCTTACGGTCTGCTCTTGGCTTAATAGGGACGTCGACATGATCAGGCCGCCATCGCAGCCCAAGGAAACGCCGGACATAGGTCCGCCCGCTTCACTTGGCCTTTGGTCAAAGTCTCGATTTGTAGCGCTCTCTCTGCAGGGACAGGCCGATCGCCAGAGCACCACTGACTAACAGTGGGCGAGCGAACAGCCAGGCGTCTGGCCAGCTCAGCCTGACTCCCAAGCAAGCGAGACGCTTCTCGCACCGCTTCTGCTGGTTTCATGGGGTCTCTCCCTAAGTACACAGCAGCAATATAAGGCATTAGCTAATCGATAAACAAGCTATTGCCTAACCAATCTTTGAATAGGCTTAATTAGGCAATGCTTACCGGATTAGAATTAGGTGCTGCCATCGAGGCTGCGCGGATCGCTAAAGGCGTATCGAAAAAGAAACTTGCAGACGACTTCCTTGTGAAGCCTCCGTCGGTGCAGGGCTGGGTGAAGACCGGGCGCATAGACAAGTCAAAGCTGATGGATGTGATTGCTTATTTCTCGGATACCGTCAGCCCCGAGCATTGGGGTCTGCGCCCCGGCTTCTCGTATGAAAACCTGCCTGACGATTCATCAAGCGGCGAATCAATCGAGAGCAATGAAGGTGCGTTGAGCAACCTTTTGGGCCAGCTCAAAGATGCAAAAAAGAAGGCATCTCCTAAATCACAGGCCGTGATCAGCCGAATGATTGGTCTGGCCGAGCGCGCTGAGCTGGACGATCGCGCATGGACGCTCATCAACGACTTGCTCACGGAGCTTGCCAGGAAGTGAAAGGAATCCAATTCGCGACCCTTCAGCGGGGCAGCAAGCTGTATTTGGAAGAGGGCAAGGACAATCTTGCGTTGCTGGTAGGAGATATTCGGCCTGACAAGGTCGTGGTCAGTCTGCGGGCGTTCGTAAAGGTTTGTCACAATCGGGCACAGCTACAGGCCGAATTGGTCTGCTCTGTGATTGGCACTGCTCTGGGAGTAAAAATCCCCACCCCTTACCTTGTTCTCATCACCCCAGAAGCAAAGCCGCCGATCGCCGTAGACACGCCGATGCTCGGTTTCGGTACTGCCGCCGTAGCTGGACACTCTTTTGCTCGACTTGGTAATTTTGTGCAGCTTCACACTGCGCTCAAGAATATTGATCTGGTGGCCGCATTCGATCAGCTCATTGCGAATGGCGATCGCCATCTTGGTCAGATGCTCTATGATGGAAATGAACATTGGGCGATTGATCATGCTCAAAGCTTTGGAGGATCGACTTGGGCTGACTTTGGCCTGCCGTCACCAGAGATCGACATTATCAACTGGCTGCTTGAGCGGTCAGATTATGGCGTTACCCTTGGCTTAGATGATGTGGCCAGGTACGCGCTTCGGAAGCGGGCGAACAAAAGCTTCACCCCTCTCATTGGTAAAGTCGAAGGTCTTTTCATCGAGGCTGGGCTACAACGTATGATCAGCGAAGAGGCGCTACGCGACCTCTACACTTGGATCGAGTCCAGAATCTCCCACGCGGTTGAGCAGATATGTCAGAAGATTGGCTTGCCCGATATGGGCTACGCAGCGACATCGTTGAGCAGTTCCCAAGGCTCCCAGAATTGACCGCATTCTGGGCACCTATCCGTGTCGAGCCCATCGCCATGTCAGGCGAGTTACTCACGGTGGCAATCGCGATTATCGGCGAGCCTGGCACTAGGCCGCATATCGTGTCCGCCCTATCAGAAGACGTTATGACGACTGTTTTCGGAACTCATGGTCTCAGCCTCATGGGTGTTGCTCGCACTGCTTCGGCAAGCCTCTTCACGCATCTTTCCGGAACAAACGATTTTAAGTCATGGGTGCCTCCAATGAGCGGCATCTCGCTGGGCAGTATTGAGGAGGGTCAGGGCGAGTCGTTTGAGGATATTGCCAGGCAGGCACTTAGAGCTTGCGCCAGCCTAAGTGCTATGACTGAAGCCTTTAGGCAGCAAGAGAAGAAGAGCGAACAGAATAGGCTTGTCACTAGTATGAAGAAGGCCATGCAGGCTCTCGACCCCGATCTTGCGGACCGCTTCCATGTGCAGGTTCCGGTCACAATTCGAAATTCCAAGATGTCGATATATTGCGACTACTACTCGTCAAAATTAGCGATCAACATGTGCAATATGGGTCCTGGCCGTAATCTCCATCAGCAATTCGAAGCGTTCTACTCCCGGCTGTGCAGGCTGGACCAGCTTCGAGGGAATGAGGCGTTGATTGAACACAACCAGGATCCACACATTTTACTGGCCGTGCCAGACGAGGCTGCAATCGAGGCCTCTGCCGACAAAAGCAACATTCACCATCTGCACGATAGAATCCTTATGGTTCAGGATTTGACTGAAAAGCGTAATTTCAGTCTTTCAACGGTTCCTTCTGCCGAGCAGGGTGCTCGCCTCATCATCAGGCTTGAGCGCGCCGCATAAGGCACCCCCCCCCTACAAAATTAGCCCGCCATCGCAGCGGGCTTTTTTTCGTCTATCAGAAAATAATTAGGCATTACCTATTTACAGATATTAGGCATTGGCTTACATTCGCCCCATCGCTACCGAGCACCTAACAAGGGACCAGTCGCGAAGGGCCTCAAAAGACCCGCCGCTCTTTAACAACCTGATGGACGCCGAGCTGGCCGATGCATAGCCAGCGGACGTACCGCGCAACGGTATGCAGCGATTCGACCTTATGTCGGCGCTGGGCACAGGAGACCTCATTCGGAGGGCGTAGCTGGAGAGGCTGCGTGGTGGTGAGTAGGTGTATGGCTAATGGCGGCATGACCCCAAGCACACCGAAAGACATCAACGGGAACGCGACCGTTGGCCTGTGCAAGGAATAGAGATTACCTGCCCGTTATCAGCGGGCAGGATGCTCTCCAGGTGGCCCTACCTCAGGGCCACGCGGAAAGCAGGAGAACGAAGTGAACGAAGCCCAAGCAAAACAGATTCAAGAACTAGTGCAGGAGATCGCTGAAAGAAACGGCATCAGCTTCGATGCCGCCTTCAAGGCTGCGATGGGCGCTGTCCAGTATCACGCCATTGATGTTGTGCCTTGGGGGAAGGAAGCCTCTTTCGGATCAGGTAGCTCTTCTCACGCCGTGAATAGGTGAGCAGACCATTCCTGAGCCAGGCACAGGAAAACAGAGGGTCCCCCATAGGACGAAAGTGGAGTGGCAACCGCCACGACCTTGTCCCGCAGAGCCGGGGCTTCCAAATTGCTAGCCCCGAAATATGTTCCGGGCGGCAAAGCATAGGTTTTCCCATCGTCAAACACGGTCGTCCTTTGCAAACCAAGTGCTTCCATCTTTTTGTGGAGCGCCGTGTATTCCTCGCCGTCTGCTTTAAACAGTTCAACTCGAACCAAATATTGCGCCATAACAATATCCTTAATCTCGACTGTGGATCCAAGATCTTAAGGTTTTCCCTCGACTGTGGAAAGCGAGGAAACAGGGAGCCTGACCCTGCAAAAACAGGCGTTTTTACTGAACAACCAGCGCCGCGTCAGCCTGACGTTAACTGCCCGAGCACCTGGTACTCCATCTTCCCAGGCTGCATCGGAGCGTGATCTGAATCCTGCCGCCAAGCAGCAAGCTTCCATGCAGCGAAGCCCGAGCAATGAACAGGGCTGATGCAGAGATTGGCACCTGCCAGATCACACTCCAATGCAGTACAACACCCCGACAAGGAACCCACCATGAATGCTCAACTAATCACCTTGACCCACGGCGACACCATGATCTCCAGCCCAGACTCAGGGCTGATCCTGCAAGTGCTGACTGGCCTTGTGGGTGTTGCTCCGGCGAACATGCCAGCCGCCGACTTCACCCCGGCGCTCGGCGAGTACTGGCCCGGCCAGGGTGGCATCTACGGCGGCAAGATGCAGGCCCGCGACGGCCAACCTGAGTACCACCTGATCTTCGCTGCTAAAGATATCGGCGAGCATGCTTGTGGCGGCCGCGGCACAGAGTCGGGCGCCACTAGTAAGTGGGACGGCATGAGGAACACTGAACAGCTTCTGTCCGAGGGTGATCGCCCGGCGGCTATCGCAGCAGCCAAATACTCCGCTGATGGTCACCACGATTTCTATCTGCCGGCCGCCGCCGAACTGTACGAGGCGTGGCTGAATATTCCTGAGCTATTCGGCGACAGGGCGCACTGGTCGAGTTCGCAGCGCTCCGCCGACTTCGCATTCACCATGCTCTTCGATGTTGGCTATCAGTACTACTACGCCAAGTACGACGAGCTCCGCGTCCGCCCCGTCCGCAGATTCATTCGTTAATTCATTAATTGCTCTTCTTTGCAGGCGAATCGCGGGGCGGCGCAAGGTCGCGCGGCCAGACCTGATACTTCCGAGGATGTGCTCGGCGCCTGAAAGACTTCACCCAACTCAACTCGGAGGATACGGCCATGGAATAAACACCTTACCCGAACTGTTCCTTATGAACACGGTGGGCGAATCACATCGGGATAAGCCTCGGTTCGCCGGGGCTTTTTATTGTCGAAACCAGTCGCATGCCCTTCCCCGCGCCCAACGGTAGATATCGGGATGACAAGGGCAGCCGAGTGTTTTCAGCAACCAAACAGTTGGAGGCAATCATGAAAACCAGCACCCCGCGCAACCGTGAAGCCGACGCGCTTCTCCTGCGTACATGCTTTTCGAATGCAGAGCTTTACGGCCTGGCGTGCGTGTTCGTGCCAGCGGTTAAACCTCGGAGGGTTCGGCCATGCAATACGAAGTGACCATCGAGGATTACGTCCTCCAGTGCAACGTCATCCATTGCGTATCGGTGAAAGGCGATCCGACCTCCTGGGCGAGCCCGGACGATTTCTACGGCTACAACGAAATGGAGTTCGAGATTGTCTCGGGCTTCACCTACGACGAAAGCGACCAGCCAGTTGATATTGGCAAGAACGGCTGCGCGGCCATCGCCGAGCGGCTCGCTGAAGAGATCGAGGAGTTGCTGTGGGAGTGCGTGGCGGCGGCGCGGGATGACGACTACAAGGATCGCGATTACGGCGACTGGGAGGCGGCATGAATCAGCAGCAGCGCGACCACCAAACCGCCGCAACCTGGATCGAGGGCGAGATCGACAACATGATCCGCGACCTCGGCAAGTCCAACGCCAGTTCGGCGGCCACCTCGGTCATCACCCTGGCCTTCCTGCTCCGCGCAATCAGCGAAGACGAACAGCGGCACTATCTGGCGCGCATCGATCAGATCTACACCTCCTACAACGCCTCGATCAAACAGGGAGTTGCAGCATGACCATCATCGCCAGAAACGCCAAAGCAATGACCGAAGCCCTGCAACGACAGGGCTTTTTTCTGGTCGCCGATCTCCCTAAGCGCATCAACATTCAAACCCGGCGCGGTATGCTGGTTGCGAGGGTCTCATGAAGCGCCTCGGCACCAGGGTCTACACCTTCGTTCCCGGCCCGTACGTAGGAGATGAGCCATGAGGACTTTCTACTGGATTCTCGCCTGCGGCCTGACGATTCTGCTCATGCAATACAGCCTGTTCAAAGAGAACGGCGCACCTCGGCAGATCAGCCTTCCTGTGGCGGTGGTGAGATGAAGCCGTTTAACGAATGGGTGATGCAGCCGGTCACGCCGCTGAGCCAGCGTCCCGCACTTCCAGAAGGGTTGTGGGAAGACAAGCGCGGCAACCTGCTCGCTCAATGCGTCAGATGCGAGCGGCCATACCACTATGACGGCGATTTGGCCGATGGCTTTGACCCTGCCATGTCGTACTGCGGAATGTCAGAAAGGTGCCTGCCATGACCAGCCACCAGCGCACACGCCGAATTCTGATGTGGCGCGGCTCATTCCCTGCGATCGCCCTCTTCAACTTCCTGATGCTGCTCGGCGCTCTCGCTGATCGCGTCACTCAATAACCCACACCTTTCAAGGCTGCGCGAGTCGCGGCGAGGGATTTGTCATGTCCGAATTAACCGTAAAGCAAAGCTTCAGTCTCTCCCCTCAGTCGCTCGGCGAGGCCATGCAGTTCGCTGAGATCCTGGCCAAGTCGACCATTGTGCCGAAAGAGTTCCTTGGTAACCCGGGCAACATTCTGGTCGCCATCCAGTGGGGCCTAGAGCTGGGCCTGCAACCGCTCCAAGCCATGCAGAACATCGCAGTTATCAATGGCCGGCCAGCGCTGTGGGGTGACGCAGTGATCGCCCTGGTGCGCGGCTCGCCTCTTTGCGAGTACGTCTATGAGAGCGACGACGGTGAGACAGCCACCTGCCGGGTGAAACGCCGCGGCGAGAACGAGCAGGTAGTCACGTTCAGCATGGTCGATGCGAAGACGGCCGGACTGATCGGCAAGCAAGGGCCCTGGACGCAGTACCCGAAACGTATGCGCCAGATGCGCGCCCGAGCTTTTGCCTTGCGCGACGTTTTTCCAGACGTGCTGCGCGGGATGCCAGTTGCCGAAGAACTGATGGATGCTCCGAAAGAGCGCGAGGCCGGGCAGCCCCTCGCCAGCGTAGCCAAGATCGCAGCGCCTGCTGAGCTTGAGGCGTATCCGAATGAAAAGCTGGCAGAGAACCTGCCGAAATGGCGCAAGGCGATTGAGGACGGCAAGTCATCGCCTGAGCACCTGATCGCCACTGTCAGCAGCAAGTACACGCTGACCACCGAACAAATTGACGCAATCAACCAGTTAAAACCACTCGAAGGAGAAGCAGCATGATCATCCATACCGTGGCTCAAGGCTCCGCCGAGTGGCACGCACTGCGCGCTCAGCACTTCACCGCTTCCGAAGCTCCGGCAATGAAGGGGGCATCGAAGTACCAGACCCGCACCGAACTGCTAACTCTGAAGAAGACCGGCATCGCGCCGGACGTGACGCAGTCGCAGCAGTACATCTTCGACAAGGGCCACGCCACTGAGGCGGCCGCCCGCCCTCTGGTTGAAGTGATGATCGGCGAAGAGCTGTATCCGGTCGTTGGAACGCTGGGCAACCTGCTTGCTTCGATGGATGGCGCGACGATGCTCGGCGAGACATTGTTCGAGCATAAGCTCTGGAACGAATCGTTGGTCGCTCAGGTGAAGGCCGAAGACCTCGCCCCGCATTACTACTGGCAGCTTGAGCAGCAGCTGCTGGTGAGCGGCGCCGAGCGCGTGATCTTTGTTTGCTCCGACGGCACCGCCGAGAACTTCGTCAGCATGGAATACCGCCCAGTCGCCGGCCGCGCCGCACAGCTGGTCGAAGGTTGGAAACAGTTCGAGGTCGATCTGGCAAACTTCGAGATGGCAGACGCCCCTTCGATTGTCGTCGGCAAGGCGCCTGACGAGCTGCCCGCGCTGCGCATCGAGCTGACCGGCATGGTTACCGCCAGCAACCTCAAGGTGTTCGAGCAATCGGCGCTGGCGGTCATCGACTCGGTGAAAACCACGCTGGCCACCGACCAGGACTTCGCCGACGCGAAAAAGGCCGTGAAGTGGTGCGGCGATGTCGAGGACGCCGTCGAAGCCGCGAAGAAGCAGGCCTTGTCGCAAACCCAGACCATCGACGAACTGTTTTCGTCACTGGATCGCATCAGCAGGCACGCCCGCGAAACTCGCCTGAAGGTCGACAAGCTGGTGAAGGCGCAAGAACTGCTGGTGAAAACCAACATCAAGCAGAATGCTGAACAGGCCTTGGCCGACCACGTCGCAGCCATCAACAGGACGCTGGGCAAGGTAACTCTACCGAACGTGGTCGCTGACTTCGCCGGCGCCATGAAGAACAAGCGCACCATCGCCAGCTTGCAGGATGCGGTCGATACCGAGCTGGCTCGAGCGAAGATCGAGGCCAGCCAATCGGCCGACGCGATCCGCCTGAACCTCGAAAGCCTGCGCACCCTTGCCATCGACCACGCTTTCCTGTTTGTCGACGCTCAGCAGCTGGTGATGAAGGCCAACGATGATCTGGTCGCCTTGATCAAGGTTCGGATTACCGAGCATCAGAAGACTGAGGAAGAGAAAGCCGAAGCTCAGCGCGAGAAGATTCGCAAGGAAGAACTGCAACGCATCGCCAACGAGCAGGAGGCCACACGGCTGGCAGCAATCAAGCCTGAGCCTGTCATCGAGAAAGCTCCCGAGCCTGTACGCGAAGCGGCACCTGCCAGGACCGCCGCGCCAACAGCAAGCGCTGCAAAGCCGGCTCCCACCCAGGCGGCAAGCCCGGTCAGCTATCGGGCCGAAGTGTTTGACCTTGAAGCTCTGGTGCATGCGGTCGCTGGCGGAATGGCTCCGCTATCGGTGCTCACCGTCAATTGGGAAGCGCTGGATAGGATGGTCGCCGACCAAGGATCAACCTTCAGCATGGCCGGGGTGACCCTGGCAAAGGCGGCAGCATGATCGTCAGTCATGAGCTGAGCATGATCCAAATGAACGAGCCGCTACGCGCACAGCTGGCGGCGAACATCGAAGCCTTCTTGAGCATAGGAGGGACTATTCAGGAGCTACCCGGCTTCGGGATAGTCCACCGGCCGCCGAACTACAACCGGTCGATGCAGCATCCACCAGACTTCCAGTCGACAGAGATCAGGAACGAAACCCGAGAGCAGGTTCAGCGCATCAAGGAATACGGCAAGACCATGACCCGCGACCAGGTATGCGAGAAGGAAGGCATATCGCGCCGAGTCCTTCTGGGGATCGCTAAGCGGCACTCCATCAAGTTCGTCTCAGCCATGGGCAATGGCGGAAAGGCGACGAAGGCCAAGAACTCTCCGCCCGAGCGCGAACTGATGCTGGTCGCCAAGATCCGTGACTGCCTCAGCCAAAACATGAGCCGCAAGCGCTGCTACGAGACGATTCACATCAGCAGCACACTGTTCCATCGGCTGATCAAGGATTACAAGATCAACTATCCAACGCTTCAGTCCGCGTTCAGATGAGATCTCGAATAAAGCTCGTTCAGCAACGTAAACGTCAAGCCTGGCTGGATCTGCCGGCCAACGAATTACAGGAGGCAGGCCATGGCTACCGAAGGGAAAGCGCGCTCAGCGAAGACCGCGGCGAGGCGGAAGGATCGCGGCGAGGAAGAGTTACGACTCTGGGTTCTACCAGGGACTAAGCAGGCCCTCATTGAGCTGATGCAGTGGAATGACATCGAGGAACAGGGTGAAGCTCTTACGCTGATGATTCATCACCTGCATGCGCTTGGCCCGGGCCAGTCAGCCCCATTGCTTGCCCCGCCGCGACACGTTTTCACCATATCCGAAAACGTGTCGCGCAAACTCGAGTTGGCCTACCGCAAAGAATCGCTGCGAATCTGCAGCGAATAACCCAAATCCCAAAGCTGCGCATCCGGTCACGGAGGGCGGCGCCTGACTGGAAAAAACGAGGAATCACGATGAAGCCTGAAATGATCACCCTTAAGCATGGCGACTCAACAATCAAAATGCCCGCATCGCACCTGGCCAAGCTGGCAATGGCCAGTGTCTTCGCCCAGGTGCTACCTGCGGCCAATGTTCCAGTTTTGCCGGTTACTGGTATCCCTGCGCTGGGCAGCTACTGGCCTAGGCAAGGTGGTGTCAATGCAGGGTTGGTTCGGGGCCAAGACGGAACCCGTGACTATTACCTGATCGTGCCGACCGGTGATGACCTGGGCGAACTGAAATTCGGCGCATACGGCGATGATGTCGAGGGCGCCGCCAGCGCGTGGGATGGCCTGGCCAATACCCATGCATTGATCGCTTCCAGCAAAGGCTGTCCGGCCGCAGAGGCTGCCGTAGCATTTACCTGTGACGGGCATAACGACTTCTATCTGCCCGCACGGCGCGAACTGCAAATTGCCGAAGCGAACGTCTCCGAGGTGTTCGCTAAGGGTTGGCACTGGTCTTCAACGCAGCGCTCCGCCACCACCGCATTCACCATGCTCTTCGATGGTGGCAGTCAGGTCACCATCGTCAAGTACGACGAGCTCCGCGTCCGCCCCGTCCGCAGATTGTTCATTTGATCATTCATTAATTCGTTCTTGATCGGCATCGGGGCGCAGCAGCGCCTTTTTTGTTGCCATAAAAAAGAGGAAGCACCATGTCCGCAGCAGCTAAAGCAGTACCAGCGTTCACCCTCCCGGAAATCGGCCAGGCCTTCGGCGGCGGATTCTTCGGCGGCATCACCGTCGAAGATGGCAAGCGTTACCTGAATATCACCGCCGGTGCCGAGCATGAGCTGGAGGGCACTTGGGGTGAGTACGGCGTGAAGATCGAAGGCGCCGACAGCTTCACCGATAGCCGCAGCAACACCGAGGCGATGGCCGCTGCTGGCAGCGAGCTGGCACAGAAGACTCTGGCCTTGGTGATCGGCGGGTTCAACGACTGGGCGATCCCGGCGCGCGACGTGCAGGAGCTGCAGTATCGCCACTTCAAACCGACCACCGAAGAGAACTGGGCGAACAGCCGCAACGGCGACAACCCGAACAGCCTGCCGGTGGGCACCCTGTACAGCGAAGAGTCGCCGAGTCAGACGCCGCTCACCGCCTTCCAAGAGGATGGAGCCGAAGCCTTCAAGGACACCTGGTACTGGTCGAGTTCGCAGCGCTCCGCCTACTTCGCATTCTACATGGGCTTCGATGCTGGCAATCAGAACTTCAGCGGCAAGGACCTCGAGCTCCGCGTCCGCCCCGTCCGCAGAGAATTATTGATTGATTAATTCGCTCATTTAATCCGGCCGCTTGCGGCCGGTTGCTCTTCACGGAGATGCACTGCAATGGGAATGCACACGGATTTATCGATTCACAAGGTCGCGTTTGACCTTCTGAGTCTCGCAACCGATATCACCCGAAACATCCCGCGAGACTTCAAAGCCGGGCTTGGCGCGAAGATTCGGGATGAATGCATCGAAGTCATGGTGCTGATCGCTCGGGCAAACGCTGCACGCGACAAGCAACTTCACTTGGGCTCACTGGTCGAGCGCGTTCAGGTGATTGAGTTCCTGCTCAGGCTGTTCAAGGAAAAGCGCTTCATCAGCATCCCGCAGCACGCCAGCGCTATTGCCCTCACCGCCTCAATCGGCAAGCAGGCCAATGGCTGGAAAAGATCCACGAAAACCCCAACCGCGCCCGCTACCTGAGAGTCAAGGCTCCCACGTCTGTGCGATTTGAATCTGGTCGTGCCGCTGACCTTCGGGTCACCGCCATGCGCATCAGAGATACCGCCGGTCTAAAGCGTCCGTGTAGGTCTCGCGCAGTTTCCTTGCTGATCGGCTCTGCCTTCGGTTTGGCGACGTAGATAGCACGATAGGTCGCAGCGCTCCGCCAACAACGCATTCAACATGAACTTCGATGATGGCAATCAGAACAACAACGACAAGAACAACGAGCTCCGCGTCCGCCCCGTCCGCAAATTCGAACGTTGGTCCCTACCCGTTCTGCGATCTTGTCCAAGCCTACTACGACTGCCGGCGCTCAAAGCGAAACAGCCAAAGCGCACTGGCGTTCGAAATGGACCTGGAGCAGAACCTGATCCAGCTTCACGACGACCTGATCGCCGGCACTTACCGGCCAGGCCGCTCGATATGCTTCGTGGTCACCCGACCGAAAGCCAGGGAAGTCTGGGCAGCGGCCTTTCGAGACCGCGTCGTCCACCACCTGATGTACAACCATGTGGCACCGCGCTTCTACGCCAGCTTCATAGCGGACAGTTGTGCCTGCATTCCCGGGCGCGGCACCTTGTACGCCGCCACCCGGCTTGAGTCGAAGATTCGCAGCGCCAGCCAGAACTGGTCGAAGCCGATCTTCTATCTGAAGTGCGACCTGGCCAACTTCTTCGTCGCGATCGACAAAGAGGTTCTGCGCAAGCAGCTGGCCGCGAAAATCACCGAACCATGGTGGCTGGCACTCGCGGAGCAGATCCTGATGCACGATCCTCGCGAAGACTACGAGGTGCGCAGCCCGGCCCATCTGTTCAACCGGGTACCGCAGCATAAGCGCCTCACTGCGCAACCTGCACACCTTGGCCTGCCAATCGGCAACCTGTCGTCGCAGTTCTTCGCCAACGTGTATCTGGATGCGCTGGACCAGTTCGCCAAGCACCGGCTGGGCGCCAAGCATTACGTGCGCTACGTCGATGACTTCGTGTTCCTGCATGAGTCACCGCAACAGCTCAACGCCTGGCTGGCCGAGGTCGAAGCATTCCTGCCTAGCCTCGGCGCCAAGCTGAATCCGACGAAGACCATCCTCCAGCCTATCGATCGCGGCGTCAACTTCGTTGGCCACGTTATCAAGCCGTGGCGGCGCTCCACCCGCAAGCGATCAGTTGCCCAGGCGCTGAAGCGCACTGCTGCAGCGCCGGCTGAGGATCTGCGCGAGGTGGCCAACTCTTACTTTGGGCTGTTGAGCCAGGCCAGTCATAGCGAGAAAGACCGGGAGAAGCTGGCCAGAGTCGTGCTGAAGCGCGGCAACAGCGTCAATGCTGCGCTGACCAAGACATACCAGAAGAAATAACCGGAGCAGTTAAGAGTCAACGCCAAGTATTTGGTCGATCTCCCGCTCTGCAATCTTTTTTCCCTTCTCTACAGCAGCATCAAAACTTTCGTATTTTGTCTTTTCATGCGACGACAAAACCGGTGTTTCTGGGTGATCCACTTCGACACGCAACCCTTTCGGAATCGGGTCGTCGGCATGCCCCCATATGAAGTCGATCTTTGATTTAACGCCGCGATACTCATGATCTACAGGCCAAGGTCTGTCCACTAAAACCATCTCGCTCTCCTCAATCCGGCTCCATGCCGGGCCATCAAGCAATAGCCCACAAACTCAAATCACGCCAGCCGGCGAGGAGCTGAAACGAACCTCATCCGACAAGATGTCTTTGCAAAATTCCTGACTGATTGAAAATTAAATTTGTATTATCCCTGGCTCTGATAGAGCACTGATCAAGCAAATCGTAAAGATCCCCCATATCAGGCGCATCCGAGCCCAAATAAACAGTAATAAACTTAGTCGCTACTGCTCCCACGCTTTTTTCTATATCTCGATGTGTTATTTGAAACTCCAACTCCGCAGCATCAAAAATTAGTAAAACCTCCTGCCACGCCTTGTCGACCTTGGAACACTGCTCAAACCATGCCTTCTGCGATTCTTGAAAAACCTCTGGAAAATCCACAGTACGTGACTCCCAGCCGACTCTGTGCGCACGAGCGACCATTGAGAACAGCTTATTGAGATAAGCGTTTGCGGCTCGCCCACCATCTAATGAGTCTTGAAATTTTTTTATAGCCTTCCATTTTTCTGAGTGCCTGAATTGCGTTTGCCAACTGGTAAGAGCAACAACTGCAACAACTCCTGTAATCGCAGTTCCAGCAAAACTAAGTAACTCCATTGCATCTCTGATGCTTTTACCTGTGGTTGACTCAGCGCTGATTCCGAGACCAATAAGAACGCCTAGGACCACCAGCAAGAAGCATCCTCCGAGAACAATACGGTCCATAACCCCACTCCCCTGTAGATCCCGGAACTATACCGGCGAGGATCCCCTATGTCCGCACAACAGAAGAAGCCCCAGTTCATCCATGGCCAGCCAAGCATGGCCCTGCCCTTCCAGAAAGAACTGGTGGTGGACCTGTTCGCCGGCGGTGGTGGCGCCAGCACCGGCATTGCCCGGGCGTACCGGGAGCCAGATGTAGCGGTGAATCACAATCCAATCGCGTTGGCCGTGCACCGTGCCAATCATCCAGAAACGGCGCACTACGTCGCCGACGTGTTCGAGGTCGATCCTATCCACGCCACCGGCGGCCAACCGGTGGGCATTCTCTGGGCCTCACCCGACTGCCGCCACCACAGCAAGGCCAAGGGTGGCGCGCCGCGCGATCGCGGTGTTCGTGGTCTGGCCTGGGTGGTGGTGCGCTGGGCGCACGCAACCCGGCCGCGCCTGATGTTCCTGGAGAATGTGGAAGAGTTCTGCGACTGGGGTCCGATCGACGAGGAAGGACAACCGATCAAGGCCAAGCGCGGGCGCACCTTCAAATCCTTCATTGCCGCGCTCAGCACCGGTCTGCCGGCTGACCACCCGGACATGCCGGAGATCCTGCAGTCGATCGGCGAGTTCGTTCCGGCGGAAAGCCTGGTGCGCGGGCTCGGCTACAACGTCGAATGGCGCGAGCGCATCGCGGCCAACGCCGGCACCCCGACGATCCGAAAACGCCTGTACCTAGTGGCACGCAGCGACGGCAAGCCGATCGTCTGGCCAGCACCAACGCGCCACAAATTGCCGTCGGCGAAGCAGCAACCTTGGCGCACTGCCGCGGAGTGCATCGACTGGAGCAATCTCGGTCGCACGATCTTCCGTGAAAAGCCGATGGCGGTTAACACGATGCGCCGCGTCGCCAAAGGCTGCTGGCGTCATGTGCTGACCAGTGCGAAGCCGTTCATTGTCCCGATGCGGGGCACGTCGGCAACGCATACAAGCACCCACGGTGTGGACGAAGCGCTTTCCACCATTAGCGCCGGCGGCACTCATCACGCTCTGGTGCAGCCGATAGCGGCGCCGTTCCTCACCGAGTGCGCCAATGGCTCAGCTCAACGCAACTTCGACGTGCAGGAGCCGCTTCGGACGCAGGTCGCACAGGTCAAAGGTGGCCACTTTGCCGTCGTCGCTGCACACATGACGGCTTTCGGCCAGAACGCCGTTGGCAGTTCGCCGGATGAGCCGACCCAGACGGTGCTGGCCGGTGCCGCGCGACACGGAGTCGTTGCCGCTTTCTTCGAGCAGGCGAACGGCGGGTTCTACGACGGTGATGGCCGCGCCGCCGACTCACCGCTTTCGACCATTTGCCAGTCCGGAGCCAATCAGCGATTGGTGAACGCCTACCTGGTGAAGTATTACGGCAACGAGAAGGACGGCATTTCGCTGACCGAACCGATGCACACCTTGCCGACGAAGGACCGGGTCGCTCTGGTCGAGGTGGTGAAAGTGCCGGACACGCTGACACCGGAACAGATGGAAGGCGCCCGGCGCTGCGCCGCCTTCATGCACGAACACCTGCCGGAACACTTCAAAGACCCGGCCGAAATGGTGATGGTCGGTGGCTATGTGCTGGTGGACATCACCCTGCGCATGCTGCAACCGCCTGAGCTGAAGGCAGCGCAGGGCTTCGACAAGGGCTACATCATCGACCGTGGGCTGTTTGTTGACCCGGTCACCGGTGCCCAAGAGTGGCGCGACATCAACAAAACGGACCAGGTCAGGCTGATCGGTAACAGTGTGTGCCCGGATGAGGCAGAAGCCCTCGTCGCAGCTAACGCCGCCGACATCATCGAGCTTTACCAGCGCCTCGCAGCGTAACCCTCAATCCTCCACCGCCCGGGCATGACCCGGCATAGGACGCCCAATGCCCACAATTATCTGGCGCCTTGTCGCCAAGCTGCTTGCGCGCCCGGCCATTGCCGCCTGGCTTATCGATCGCGCCAAGCGCACCCCATACCAACACATCATTTCCGCAGACGGCGCCACGATGTATATGGGCCGCTGGTGGCTGTTCAACCCCTACTCGCGAACGACGCACAAGCCCGCGCTCTGGTGGTGCCCGTGGTCGTTCCGCATCCACCACATCATGCGGCCAGACGAAGACCGGGATCTGCATGACCACCCATGGAACGCCAGGACAATAATCCTGCGCGGTTTTTACAAGGAGCAGCGGCGCCAATTCTGGGAAGCCGGCGGACACACTGACCTTGAATACTGGCGAGAGCCCGGCGACACCGCCCGCCTGATGCACGGCGAATACCACCGGATCGACGAAATCTCACCTGGTGGTGTCTTCACGCTGTTCATCACCGGTAAGTGGCGCGGTGACTGGGGATTCCTTGTCAACGGAGTGAAGGTGCCATGGCGAACCTACACCGGGACGGATAACTGAGCCTACATCAGCCCTGTCATCTGACCGACCTTTACGGCGATTTCTACGAGGTTTTTAGCGCATGTTGTGAGATGTCCGGCGCTCACAAGCCATTCGTTCAGCCGAGATTTCTCTGCAATCGCCACCTTCTCCTCGATTGGTGCGGCCTTGGCCTTGAGGATTGCCTGAACCAGCTCGTCTAATCGATCTGCTGGAGTGTTATCCGGAAGACCTACGGCCTGCATGAGCGCCGGATTGTATAGCTCGACTGCCGTATCGTTTCGTCGGAAGTGCGTATCCGTGGCGTTTATCTCGATATCGCCGGTAGCAATTAGACCCACGCCATTGTCTTCAAAGCTGCATCCATTGAGATTCATTTTCATTGTTTTGGCTCGTAGTCGCTGCGATTGTCAGCCCATCGTTGATATACGAAAGGCCATCATCACCGCAACAAATCATTCGTAACTCCCTCCCCCTTCAAGGTCAGCCGCTATAGCGGCAAAGGAACAGTCATGCCTGAAGAAAAGTTGATTGGCCCCGTCGAAGTCATGCGCGACGAGAACGGTTATTGGTATCACCCGGACATTCCGGAGTTCGACGAAGACGCCGAAGCTTGGAAAGCGTGGCTCGAAGCCCAGGGCCTGAAGGTCATCGGCTGGCACATGGATTCCGATTTGGAAGCCCACCCCTACTGGGAGGACGGCGCGGCGCACTGCCTCGGCTGGGAACCAGAAACGCCGCCGGCGTACGACTGGTTCCTGCTTGGTATTTTCGACACGGACGACGGCCCCTACGTGCAGTGGGCACGCCGCGAGGTGACACAATGAGCCAGATAAAAGAACGGCCAATCCTGTTCTCGGCCCCGATGGTACGCGCCATCCTTGAAGGTCGGAAGACGGTCACGCGGCGGCCGGTGAAGGGTGGGCAGATTCCCACCGAAGACACCTCTATTCCCGCCGGTGAGCGCCAGCGCTGGAGTGCAATCGGCCAGCGTGACCCGCGCTACGGTTTCTGCGTGTTTGGAGCGACCGAAGTGGAGTGCGCCAAGGAACTGGCCGAATTCGCGCCGTGCCCCTATGGTCGAAAGGGCGAACGACTTTGGGTGCGCGAGACTTGGCTGCCTGACCCAGACGCCGATCACGACGCCTGGTACGACCACACCGAGACCTACACGTCCTGGAGCGGTTGTGGCTCAAGGATCGACGGCGTCCCACCTGCGCTTCGCAATTCGGGGCACTGTATCTACAAGGCAGGCTGGGAAGGCAGCGACCTGGTATGGCGCCCATCCATCCACATGCCGCGCTGGGCCTGCCGCATCCTGCTGGAGATCACCGATGTCCGGGTTGAGCGGTTGCAGGACATCAGCGATGAGCAAGCCAAAGCTGAGGGAATCATTCCTCACGTAAGGGGTGGATGGCACTGGCACGCACACAACCCGCAAGACATGGACGACTGGCATCAGTTCGGGTTCAAGTCACCGGTTTGGGCCTTCCACGATCTTTGGGTGGGTATCAATAGCGCCGAAAACTGGGATGCGAACCCGTGGGTATGGGTCGTCGAATTCAAGAAGGTGACGCCATGATTCTCCCCGCCCTCGCCTACATGGCCTGGCTCATCTACACGGGGCCGCGGCGATGAACCGAATGGTCAGCGTCCGCACTGAGGCTCTGGCCGGCCCGGCGCTGGCCTGGGCAATCGAATCACTTGAAAGCGACCAGCAGTCCACGGCCGGACAGCTGCAACTGCCATTCACCCGTCAATTTGACGTCGAGCAGCTGATCGAGAAGTACAGCGTCTGGGTCGAGCCCGGCTACCACTACGCGTGGCTGGCTGATGCGAAGCGCGATCCTTTCGAGCGCCAGCCCGGAGAGACTCGCACAATCGCCGTGTTCCGGGCTGTTGTGGCTGCGAAGCTCGGCAACCCTGTCAGCGTCCCCGCCGAATTCATTTAACCAGCTGTAAACCAAAACTTTACAACTCAACCAGCCTGCCGGTGAACGGCGGGCGAGGATTCGTTATGTCCGATTTTCAAACCGAAACCACGCCCACCGCGCGTAAGCAGCATAAATGCTGTGAGTGCTGCGGGCCGATACATCCCGGTCAGCAGTATCAGCTTATTTCCGGCAGCTGGGATGGCGACATGGACAGTTTCAAGACATGCCCAGATTGCCTTGCTGCCCGCACTTGGGCCACCGCCCAACCTGAATGGGGTGGCGATGGAGAACACCTCTACTACTTCGGCAAGTTGGAAGAAGACCTGTCGTACCTGGCCCCAGAGATCACCTCACAGGACGGTCGCAGATTCCATACGTACCGCTTGCAAGTACTCATGAGCCGTCGCCGGCTCGCCGCCCAAGCACTGCGAAAAGCCGCCTGAACCCAATAACCACCTTCTGCTGCCTCGCGCGGCATGGAGCATCAAATGAATACCGCACAAAACGAAGAATTTATCGAATACATCCGGCTGCCCGAAGTGCGCCGCATCTCCGGGCTCAGCACCGCAACTATTTACCGGATGGCCGGAGGGGGAAAGTTCCCTCGCCAAGCCAAGGTCGGAGAGCAGGCCGTGGCCTGGGTCCGGTCGGAGGTCGTGCAGTGGGCAGCCAGTCGAGCGGCTGCGCGCCAGCAGGCACAATAGACCTACACCCCCTCCAGCTTGTCCAGGTAGTCAGCCCAGTCCTGCATCATCCCCCGCCTCTGCTCGACGTACTCCGCGTGGTTGTACGTTTTTCGGACCTTGCTCGAGCTTGCGTGCGAAAGCTGCGCCTCGATCCAGTCCTCGTTGTAGCCCATCTCGTTCAAGGCCGTTGAGATCGTGGCGCGAATACCGTGCCCGGTCAGCCTGCCTTCATACCCCATGCGTTTCAGAGCCATATTGACCGTTCCGTCGCTGATCGGCTTGCCCGGGTCACTCCGACCCGGGATCAGCAGTTTGTAACGGCCGGTCAGCTCATGAACTTGGCGCACCTCTTCAGCCGCCTGCCGCGAGAGCGGTACCAGATAGGCCGGCACTTTATCTCCTCCCTTTGCCCTGATCACCTTCTGCAACTGCTTGACGCCTTCGGCTGGAATGGTCCATAGCGCGCCATCCAGATCAAACTGACTCCAGGTCGCATTGCGCAGCTCTCCAGTTCGAACTCCGGTCAGCAGCAGGATGCGAATTGCGCTTTTCGTGTATCCAGCTCCGTTGAATTGGCGCAATGCCACCAGAAAGTCTTTCAGCTCCACCTGACGGAGCATCGGATTGTGCTTCTCCGGCGGCTCTTTCATGGCCACGATATCCAGATCTGACGCTGGGTTTGTTTCTATATAGTCCGAGGCGATGGCGAACCGGAATATCTCGTTCAGCCAGGTGCGGCACTTTCGGGCCACGTTCAATGCGCCGCGGGCCTCGACCCGACGCATGGCACTCAGTACATCGGAGCGCTTCACGTCGGCCACGGGGATTTTGCCTAGGGCAGGAATCAAGTCCTTATCCAGGTACATGCGTGACTGGGTGACGCCACCTTTCTTTGCGCTCAACATCCGTGGCGATTTGAAGGCATGCCATTCATTGGCCACAACTTCGAACGTTTTTACGGCACCGGTACTGGCGGCGCGCTTTTCTTCGCGACGCTGCGATCGAGGATCAACGCCCTTTGCGATAAGGGATCTGGCCTCGTCTCGCCGCTCACGGGCTTCTTTCAGGGTGATTTCGGGATAGGTGCCCAGGGATATGCGCGGCTGCTGTCCGTGCCATGAGAAACGGAAGTGCCACGCTTTTGAGCCTTTGGCGGCTACGAAAAGAGACAGCCCGGCGGTATCGCTCAGGCTGTAGTCCTTTTCTTTGGGCTTTGCTTGCCTGACGGCTGTGTCAGTGAGGGGCATTAGTACATCACCATGGGCAATCGAATTCAGATGTGCTGGGCAATGTACTAAAAATATTGAGAAGGCGTGAGAATTGTTGAGAAGAGCTGATAACGAAAAAGCCCCGCAGGCTAGAGTCTGCGGGGCTTTTTGAGAAGGCTTGATAAGGCCTGAGAATCGAATATGGTGCCCGAAGCCGGAATCGAACCGGCACGCCCTTACGAGCGGGGGATTTTAAGTCCCATGCGTCTACCAGTTTCGCCATTCGGGCGGTAGCGCGGTGAAGCGGCCGAGAACAGGTTAATAACGATTACGCAGTCCTGGCGCTTGTGCAGCAAGGGAGGAAATATATACATCCCTTCCCCTTGAAGCAAGGTCGCTGACGTCAAATGCAAGACAAAATCCTGCTTTGAAGCTCAAATAAAAAAGATCCGTAAATCATTGATCTACGGAGCCTATTTATAGTGGAGGTCGAGGTCAGAATCGAACCAGCGTAGGTGGATTTGCAATCCATCTACGAAAAAACAAGCTATTTCAATAGGTTAGCATGAGCATCGTTCCGCAACCAACTGATTTTCAAGGGTTTGTTCGCGTAAAAGATCGCAGACTCATCTCGGGTGATGCGTTCTGCAATGAAGTCGTACGTTTCCTGAATATTGGAGGGCTGCCCATAAAATCCTCTGTAGGCATCGAAGAGTTTCGCGATTTTATCGACACAATCTACGTCAGCGCGTACGACTTGAACGTCCATGACTTCCACTCCCTGTTACCTGGATTAATAAAGTCGAAGGATTGTATCTGCCCTATCCACGGCTGTAGCAAGCCCGGATTCATACCCGCAAGCGACTGGCCGGCGAGGGTCGAATCCGCTCGCGTCACGACAGAACGAGCGATGGCAGCTTGATCTATACCAACGCGGCAAGGCATTACGCTGGAGCCTACAGGCATTCAACCTGCCGACGCCCGGCAGATCGATGGACTCCACCTCACAGCAGATCCCGCTCTCGCGCTACAAGCGGTGACAGCATCGTGGCCTGTTAGTCCGTGGAAGTCCTCAATCTGCATTGCGCCCCGCTCCCCCCCAACCAGGAGCGCGGCGCTGGCAAGGTCGTCATCGTCACTTGTCGTCCGTCTTTGCTGACGATTGTGGCCGACTCTCAGTGCTCTCTTCGGCGTTGGGAGCTTCTGGAAAACTCCCTGGCGTGAACACGTGGGTCTGCAAGTCGCTGGCATCGACTTCGGCGACACCATGAACCGAACGGGCCAGACCTATAGCCTGCTCACACTGCCTATGGGTGTTGACACGGCCGCTCAACGCCACCATGCCCGCATGGGTTTTGACATTGACATGCAGACCAAGGGCCGGTTCGGAAAGCGCCAGGGCCGACTTCACCTTGGTGGTAATCCATGCGTCGTGAACGGCCATTTCCAGACCATGAGAGTAATGCTGGAAGGAGTGAATTTTCATGACAGGACCCTCTCTTGCGTAATCGAACGTACTTTGCGTCCCATTTACTGTGCTGCCCTGTGCTTGTCAGACGAGCGCTATGGAAACCTGATTCGTTCTGGAGTGCTCGCCACACAAACAAGGACACAGACTAATTATAGTGCGGCCGCTACGCTGTGCCCGTGAATGTCCGCCTTGGTCGCTCTGTACCAGGCGCAATACCTGCAAAGCGCCCGTCGCTGCCGATCCCGGCCGACAGAAAACGCCCAGCCATTGGCGAACACTCGATCGATCCATCCCTTGAGAAGTGCCGGCATCGACCACCAGTAGACGGGATAGACCAGCACAAGGGCATCGGCGCGATCGATCCTCGCCTGCTCGGCGACCACATCTGCGCGGGGCGGCGCCTCCTTGTGATGGACAGCCAGATCAGCCGCGGTGAACCGCGGATCAAACGCTTGCGCTGAGAGGTCCGCGATTTCAAAGGAGTTGCCGGGATCGGCCAGGGTTAAGCCATCAGCGACTTGAGCAGCGAGGCTATGGGTAAGGGACCGGGGATCGTGATGAGCAACAACGATGAGTGCGTGCTCCTCCAGGGCAACGAGATACCCGGCGTGATCGCGGCGCTGGCCAGTTCACCGGAGCTCGAAAAGATCAAGCGCGAGTACGAAGCGGTCTTCATGAACAAGTGTCGGATTGCCCTCTCCCCCTTCACCAGAGAAGGTGCTATCGCGCCCGCGGGTCTTCGGGCGATGCTCGGTGCGGCCGAGGCCCTGTCCCATGCCGCCGCAAACGGAGAAATCACACCCGCGCAGGCGCAGGACGAACTCTTCGAGACGATCATCGCAATGGTCGATAGAAGCGCGCGCGGCACCCATGGCGTCGCAGAGGCCAGCAGGCTGGGCGACCAGGCTCTGTACGGCCCCCCCTTGAAATGCCTGAGCGATACGACCTCACCGACCCATCTCGGGAAATGATCAAGGATCCAATCACTCAGGATCGGAGAACGGGTCACCGACGAAACAACGACCGATTGCGGAACACTTCACTTTCCAGCAGGCAATAAAAAACCCCGTAGATCATTGATCTACGGGGTTTTCAAGAGTGGAGGCCGAGGTCGGAATCGAACCGGCGTAGGCGGATTTGCAATCCGCTGCATAACCATTTTGCTACTCGGCCTCAAACGCTCGATGCCATATAACGACATCAACCGTATACAAACTGGAGCGGATACGGAAGCCAAGCTAACGACCCAAACCTTCATCCTGCAAGCCGCTTGTAGCCAAGCGCCTGAGCGATGGGCGGCATTATGGAGAAGAAGACAGGACTTGGCAACCCCCTGAATTCTAAAAGATTTAACTCTCCTCTCAATTCATCGATTCGCTGTCCGGTGCAGGCAAAAACAATGGCCTCACCCTCCTCCATAAAGCGCCGTGACTATTGCGACAGCACCTGCTGGGATGAGGTATCGATAACCGGGATTGGCTTTCTTCGCCCAGAGGTCGGCATAGTCAGCTGCATCGAGCGCATGTGATCTAGCACCATCCTGGCAACCGCTCGGTGTTGTGCTTGTCGCAACCTGCCGAGGAGTCTTTTTAAAGCGCCGAGTTTGGCGACACTCCTGGCACGTGACTTACAAGAGAGATTTGTCGCTTGAATCCGGCGGCTTGCGGTTCAGGTGAAAGCGGCAGACCTCGCCCCCGCGCACCATGCACTCGAGGTGTTCCACCTCGCCGCCGCCCAGCGCGCCGATGAGCGCCAGATCAAGCTGGCAGACTTCAGGGTGGGTTTTGGCCAAATGATGGAACACACAGTTGTGGGCGACTATTTCCTTCTCGCCAGAGGAACGGAAAAACACCTGCGATTCATATCCAACCTGATTCATGTGGCTGACGATCCGCTCTTCGTCTACGACCGCTTGCTCCATTCCCGCGGCCATTTTCTGACCGAGGCTGCGCATCAATCTGACCAGATTGTCGTGGCCAATGATTTCGGCGACCTCGCCAATCAACAGATCGGCCAGCATCTGGTATTGCCGTGGAAACAACTCCCGGCCGGAGCTCGAGAGCAGAAACAACTGCTGAGGGCGTCGGCCAGTAGGTCGGGTTTCGCCACGCAGGATCAGACCGTCCCGCTCCAGCGCGGTCAGGTGTTGTCGAATGGCGGTACGCGTCACCTGGAGGTGGCTCGCCAGATCATCAATACTCATACCCGCCGGCTGGTACAGCAGTGCTGACAAAAGATCCTGCTGTGTACGACCCATCCCCTGCAGCATTGTGCAACCTCACCGCTTTTGCCAAAAAAAAAAGGGGCGCTTGCGCGCCCCGTCCAACGTCAGAATTTGTCCGGAAACTGTTTGACCAGTGCTGCACCCAAAGTGTCTGCAAGGACCTGCATATGTTGCCGCATCGCCGCCCAGGTTCGGGCTTCAGCGGCATAGTCCTTTTTGCCCAACTGATCAATTTGCGCGATGTGATGGCCGCCGTGAGTGCTGAGCATGGCGACCAATGTCCCCTCCGGCAAGTTGGGGTTGGCCGAGGCCAGGAAATGCGCCAGGGCTTTGGCGTTACTGGTCAGTTCTTCAACGGCGGCATTTTTCCCCTTGGTGTCCTTGGCTACAGAGGCATCGCTGTAATGTTTCACCGCCCCCCAATGCCCGGCGAGCAGCTTCAACAGCTGATCGGCTGCAGGCTGGCCGTACAAGGGTGCAAGGCTATTGGCTATCGAGGTGGCGTTGGTCACCACTTGAGCCACCGCTGTATCCGCCTGCGCGCGATTGCCTTGCTGGCTGGCGACAACGTAGTTTCTGATCCAGAAAATGTGCTCCACCCACAGATCCCGCAGTGCCAGTCGAGTCGTGAGCGCCGCTTCTGGCGCCCCCGCGACAGGCGCCGGGCTTTGAGCGGCGTAACTCCAGACCGGTTGAGCGCAAAGTGCAAAAAGCAAGAAACCCAGAGCTTTGATGTTCATGGCGGGAGACTCGAATTGATGGTTTGTTCAATAACGGTAGTTTCGACATATATATATGTCAATATTGAAAAATGACCTTCCGTCGAGACATTGCCCTGCGTGACAGGATCAAATTCACCCGCCATGCAGTGCAGTCGAACGCAAATGAGCAGATTGACGCTATGGCAGGGCTTCGCTGGCAGCCCAGCGCATGAAGGCTTCAGCGACCTGTGACGGGCGCATTGCGCTGGATTGGGCGAGCACTACGCGCTGCGGCTTGACGGCTTCGCGCAGCGGACAACAGACAATCGGTTTACCGTCGTAACTCTGATCACCTGCCGGACGGGTGCAAGACAATGCCACGCCATAACCATGGGCAACCAGGCCGCGCTGCATCTCGAAGGTCTGGGTGTATTGCTGCGCCATTGGATGCAGATCGTGCGACCAGAATAGCGAGAGGAAGTACTCTCGCGTCTGCGCAATGTCTTCGAGAATCAGACATTCGCGCGCCAGATCAAAGAGCGATACGTCCTCCTGCGCTGCCAGCGGGTGATCGGCTGGCAGCAAGGCATAGGGTGAGAGTTGAGCGAGCACTTGCCGCTCGGTCAGCGGATCGAGCCCCAACTCATAGGTCAATGCCAGCTCCGCCTTGCCTGCGTTCAAGGTGCGATGCACACCCGCCAGATCGGTTTCGAACAGCGTGATCAACACTTCTGGGTGCTGCGCACGAAAGCCGGCCAGTAATCGAGGTGCGAAATAAGGTCCCAGGTCCTGAAAGCAGACCAGCGTCAGCTGTCCACGTAGCGTTTGCCGGTCACTATGTTCCTCGGTCATCGCCGCCGCCAGATTGAGAATGTCCCGCGCGCGCCCCAAGAGTCGCTGCCCTGCCGGCGTCAGCTCCAGCCCGCGACTGACCTGGCGCCGAAACAGGCGCTCACCCAGCACCTCTTCCAGCTGAGAAATGGCCAGGGACACCGAGGGTTGCGATACATGTCGCGCCCTTGCCCCGGCACTGATGCTTCCATGCTCGGCGGCGGCAACGAAGTACTCCAGCTGTCGGAACGAAAAACCTATCATCTTTTCCTATACTCAAGAATAAGAAATATATAGTTTTCCTATTCAGGCTTAAAAGCAATACTCCTCGCACACCGCTAACACCAGAGGAGCAAGTCTGATGATGTCCGATGTCGAGGTATTTCAGCGAGATGGCGCTGTCGTCCTGCGCGGTGTCTTCACCGACTGGATCGAACGCCTGCGTGAAGGATTCGAACAGAACCTCGCGCAACCCAGCCAGTTTGCGATAGAGAACGTGGGCAGCGGCGAAAACGGTCGCTTTTTCGAAGACTACTGCAACTGGCAACGTATCCCGGCCTTTACCGACTTTGTCATGAACTCACCGGCAGCGGGGATCGCGGGCCACATCATGCAGTCACACCAGGTGCAGGTCTTCCACGATCACATCCTGGTCAAAGAGCCCGGTACCTCCAAACCAACGCCCTGGCATCAGGATCTGCCGTACTACTGCGTGGATGGATTGCAGACTGCCAGCTATTGGATTCCGCTTGATCCGGTGACCAGACTCAACACCCTGAGCGTGGTACTCGGTTCACATCTGTGGCCTAAACCGGTACGACCGAAAAGCTGGGCCAGCAATACGAACTTCTATGGCGAGACCCATTCGACAACCGGGGAAAGTGTCTTTATGGACATGCCGGATGTGGATAACGGCGACTTCAGAATCCTCTCGCCGGAATTGCAACCGGGCGATGCCGTGGTGTTTGACTTTCGCACTGTGCATGGTGCCGCGGGCAACCAGGGAACCGGGCGCAGAAGAGCATTCTCGACCCGCTTCATCGGCGACGATGTGCGTTACATCGCGCGCCCCGGGCGCACATCTCCGCCCTTCCCGGGGATCAACCTGAAAACCGGCGACCGTATGCGCGAAGACTGGTTTCCGGTTGTCTGGCGCAAAGACGACTGAGACGACTGCACACGCCTGCCCCCTACCTTCATCGCTCGCCTCCCCGGGAATCAGGGAGAAGGAGTTGCACACCATAGATACACGGTTCCGAGATTGAGAGCTTTTGCTCAGCAAAATAAAAATAACATTCCCAATCGGAGACACACCCATGCAACGTTCATTACTCAAAATCAGCGCTCTTGCATTGCTCCTCGGCACTGCCGGCCTGGCTCAGGCCGGTAGCAGCTGCCTGGCGGACGTCAAAGCCTCAGGCGTGCTGCGATCCGGTAACGGCCTGATGGGCACGAAACCTTTTATTTGGCAAAACGAAGATGGCAGCTACGGCGGCTTCGAAGCCGAGCTGTTCAAGGAGATCGGTAAACGTATCGGCGTCCCCAAGACCGAGTATGTCGTTACCGAATGGTCGACCCTGATTCCCGGCATGAAATCCAGGCGCTGGGACATTATTCTCTCCGCCATGTCGGCGACCCAGGAACGGGTAAAGAACGCCGGGATCCTCTTCAGCAATCCTTACTTCCTGAGCTACAACTACGTCATCGTGAAGACCGACTCACCGATCAAAACGATGGACGACCTCAAAGGCAAGAAACTCGCCAGCGTGATGGGGACCGACGACTCGCTCAACGCACACCGGCTGGCTGACGCCGGCGTGGTGGGCGAAGTCATGGACTTCAACGGTTTCGGCGAGCCCTTCCAGGCCCTGCAGAACAATCAGGCCGATGCCGTCCTGCTCGATCAGGGCACCCTGATTGGCCAGAAGGAAACCATGAAGAACCTGCGCGTCGTCGGCGAGCCAATCCTTTATCAACCGAAACCGGAATGGGCTGCTGCCGAAGCCAAGGCGCCGTACATCTACGGTACGCAAGCGATCGCCGTGCGTGACGAATGTGGGGATTTACGCGAAGCCATCAACGGCGCACTCGACTCAATGATCGCCGATGGTACTCACCAGACCATCCTCGAAAAATACGGCGTATGGGACTCCATGCAAACCAGGCTGATCAAGCACTGACCCTTAAGCAAACAGAGGGATACCCGCCATGTACGACTTCTTGTTTGTCCTCATCCCCCAGTACTTCCCATTCTTGCTCAAGGGCGCGGTAGTGACACTGGAACTGTCAGTGTTGAGCATGACCCTGGGCATACTGATCGGCATTGCCGTCGCTCTCGGTAGACTGGCGCGCCGGTCTTGGCTGGACTGGCCACTGCGCAGCTATGTGGAACTCTGGCGAGGCGTGCCGCTGGTCGTACAGTTGCTGGTGATCTACTTCACCCTGCCGCAAATCGGCCTGACACTTTCCGGCTTCTGGGCCGGGGTGCTGGGCCTTAGCCTCAACCTCGGCGCCTACCTGTCCGAGGTCTTTCGTGCCGCCATCCTCTCGCTGGACAAGGGCCAGCGGGAGGCGGGTCTATCGATTGGCATGTCGCGCACCAGGATCTATCTGCGAGTGATCCTGCCTCAGGCATTGAAAATTGCGATCCCGACAGTGGGCGGCTATTTCATCTCACTGCTCAAGGACTCCTCGCTGGTTTCCTTCATTGCCGTCAATGAGCTACTGCGTCACGGCAGCATCGTTATCGCCAATACCTTCCTCAGCATGCAGGTCTATCTGATGGTAGCGATCATCTATTTCGTCCTGAGCTTCATTGCTGCACGCGGGGTGCACTGGATCGAGCAACGCCTGACACCGGCCCACCTGCGCACAGGCACCCGTACCGATACGAGTCCAATATCCTCCAGGCTGACAGAGGCCAAATCATGAATGCCGATCCCATCCTGCAGATCAGCGGCCTGCATAAGGCCTACGGAAACACCAAAATCCTGCGCGGCGTTGACCTCACCGTAAAGCGTGGCGAAGTCATCTTTCTTATCGGCCCTAGCGGCGGCGGCAAGTCGACGCTGCTGCGCTGCATCAACTTTCTTGAAACGCCCTGCGCCGGTGAGATCACCTTTACCGGGGAAAGGCTGTGCCATCAGGACAACCAGACCTACCAACAGGTGGACGAATCCCGATTGCGCATGGCGCGCAGCAAAATGCCAATGGTGTTCCAGCAGTTCAACCTGTTCAGCAATCGTACTGTTCTGGAGAACGTCATCGAAGGACCGGTGCATGTGCTACGCCGCCCCAAACACGAGGCAATCGCCGAAGCCCGGGCCATTCTCGACAAGGTCGGCCTGTCGGCACGCCTCGACTACTACCCTGACCAACTCTCCGGCGGGCAGCGTCAGCGAGTCGCTATCGCGCGAGCCCTGGCCATGAAACCGGAACTGATCCTGTTCGACGAGCCTACCTCGGCCCTTGACCCGGAGCTGGTGTCCGGGGTGCTCGACACCATCCGCCAACTCGCCCAGGAAGGCATGACGATGATCATCGTCACCCATGAAATGAACTTTGCACGCAAACTGGCCGACCGCATCTGCTTTGTCGCTGACGGTGGCATTCTTGAATCCGGTTGCCCGGAGCAGCTACTCGCCTCTCCCAACAACAGCCGCATCGCCAGTTTTATCCAGTCGATGCAGCACTGACCAGCGCCTCCTCATGTCAGGCTCTTCACTGAATCCGGCATGGGGAACCCCCTCCCCCATAGGTGACATCAGATCACCCGTTCGTTGAAAAAGCATCCTTTGTAAACCCCTTCAGCGCTGGCGCTTAATCCGCCGCACCGTGAGGTATGCGGGTTAACGCGCTCAATAAAATAATAAGGGGTTGTCATGCAAGAAAATGCGGGCCTATTACTGATACTACTGGCAGCGATCGTGATGATCATTGTGCTGGTGGTCAAATTCAGAGTTCATTCCTTCCTGGCCTTGATGCTGGCCAGTTTTGTCGTCGGCGCCGGGGCCGGTATGCCCTTGCCGAGCATTGCCGAATCCTTTGAAAAAGGCATGGGCGGCACTCTGGGCTTTCTCGCAGCGATCATCGGCCTGGGCAGTATTCTCGGCAAAATGCTCGAAGAGTCAGGTGGCGCCGAGCGCATCGCTCAGGCATTGCTCAATGCCCTGGGCGAACAGCGCGCCGCATGGGCGATGATGCTGGTTGGCTTCGTCGTAGGCATCCCGGTGTTCTTCGAGGTGGGGTTTGTCTTGCTGATCCCGCTGATTTACGTCGTCGCCAAGGAAACCCGCCTCAATATCCTGTATGTCGGAATACCGCTGGCCATTTCGCTGATGACCGTGCACTGCATGCTGCCGCCCCATCCTGCCGCCATGGCGATTACCAAGATGCTCGGCGCCGATGTCGGCACCGTCATCCTCTACGGTTTGATCGTCGGCTTGCCGACCGCCATCATCGCCGGCCCTGTCTGGGTCAACCTGGTCTGCTCGCGCACTGCGCCCGCTAGCCAAGAGGCTTTCCTGGATGAGCGCTGCGTCCTGAGTCCGCACCGAGAGCTGCCAGGCCTGGGACTGACCCTGTTTACCATCCTGTTGCCGCTGCTGTTGATGGTCGGCAAGACGTTGGCTGTCATGAGCCTGCCTCAAGGCACCAGCCTGTACAGCCTGATGACCTTCCTCGGCAACCCCCTGACCGCCCTGGCGATCGCAGTGATCTTTGCCTACTGGGCGCTGGGACTGCGCCGTGGCTTGCAGATGGCGCAACTGCAGGTCTTGACCCAGAGCTGCTTCACCCCGCTGGCGAACATTTTGCTGATCATCGGCGCCGGTGGCGCGTTCAATGGCGTGCTGATTGACAGCGGCGTCGGCAAAGTCCTCGCCAGCACACTGGGGCACTGGGACATCAATCCGATCCTCCTGGCCTGGCTCGTCGCCGGCCTGATGCACCTGGCCGTGGGCTCGGCAACCGTGGCAATGGTCAGTGCTGCTGGCATGATTCTGCCAATCCTGGACGCCATGCCAGGGCAAAACCGCGAACTCATGGTGATCGCCATCGGTGCCGGCGCTATCGGCTGGACCACCGTGACTGACTCGGCTTTCTGGGTGGTCAAGGAATACCTGGGCGTCTCCCTGAGTGATGCGCTGAAAAAATTTACCGCCGGTACCGTGCTCGCCTCAGTCATCGCCTTGGGGATGACACTACTGTTGTCGCATTGGGTGTGAGCCCGTCCGTCTGCAATTAAAAGTCTGGAGTAACAAGATGACCCTGGATAAAACCATCGAATCATGGTGCGAAAGCCATCCCTTGATCACCGAACTGGTGAACCTGAAGGAAACCACCTGGTTCAACCCTGCCCTCGCCCCTGCCGCACAGGCGTTGAGCGACGTGGCCTTGACCGCCGCCGATATCGCTGATGCCAGCGCCCGGCTTGAGCGTTTTGCACCATTTATCATGTCGGTTTTTCCTCAGACCAGCGCCAGTCACGGCATCATCGAGTCCGAGATTTTGCCCCTGACTAAATTGCAGGCGGCTTTGGCCAGCCAATACCCGCAGGCATCGCAGGGCGCCTTGTGGCTCAAGGCCGACAACCTGCTGCCGATTTCCGGCTCGATCAAGGCCCGCGGCGGGATTTACGAAGTACTCAAGCATGCCGAAGACCTGGCTCTCGCCTCGGGCCTGATTCAACCCGGCGACAGCTACGCGAAACTGGACAGCGAAGAAGCCCGCAAATTTTTCGCTCAGTACAGTATTGCCGTCGGCTCCACCGGCAATCTCGGGCTGTCCATCGGCATCATGAGTGCCCGTCTGGGCTTTCAGGCCACCGTGCATATGTCCGCCGACGCGCGGCAATGGAAGAAAGACAAGTTGCGCTCTTGCGGGGTCACCGTGATGGAGTACGAGTCCGATTACAGCGTGGCCGTCGAGCAAGGCCGTAAACAATCGGAGTCCGATCCGCACTGCCATTTTGTCGACGATGAAAACTCGGTCAACCTGTTCCTGGGCTATGCCGTGGCCGCTGAGCGCTTGCAGCGACAGCTGACGGCGGCGGGCATCACCGTTGATCAAGAACATCCCCTGTTCGTTTACCTGCCGTGCGGCGTAGGCGGTGGCCCTGGCGGCGTTGCCTTTGGCCTCAAGCACATTTATGGCGACGCAGTGCATTGCATCTTCGCCGAGCCGACTCACTCGCCTTGCATGCTGCTGGGGGTCTATACCGGTCTGCATGATGCGGTCTCTGTCTATGACTTCGGCATCGACAACAGCACCGCGGCCGATGGCTTGGCGGTGGGTCGACCGTCCGGTTTCGTCGGTCGTTCGATGCAACGCTTGCTCGACGGTTACTACACGATCAGCGATGAGGAAATGTACCGCCTGCTGGCCCTGATGGAATCGACCGAAGGCATTAAACTGGAACCCTCCGCGCTGGCAGGCGTTCCTGGCCTGATCAGGGTTGTGCAGGAGCAACAGGGTTATCGAGAGCGCCTGAACCTGACCGAGTCGCGCCTGGCCAACGCCACCCATCTGGTGTGGGGCACTGGAGGCAGCATGGTGCCCGACGAAGAAATGGACGCCTACCTGACTAAAGGACGGGTGCTTCTGGCACTGCAATAAACCTTGATCGTCGGTCCGTGCCCGTGCTCAATGCAGGGGCACGGATCCATCGATTTTCGCCAGCGGAGTACCTATTGATGCTGAACCTTCCCCCCCGACCTGGGGCCCAAATCAATAGCACGCAGTTTGCCAACCTGCATACTTTTCTGGTGGCGGCTCGACACCTGAGCTTTTCCCTGGCCGCACAAGAGCTGTGCCTGACGCCGAGTGCCGTGAGCCATCGCATTGGCAAACTCGAACGCGCCCTGTCACTGCGCCTGTTCGAGCGCCTGACACGGCAAGTCCGGCTGACGGTCGAAGGCGAACGCGTGTTCATGATTCTGCAAGGCGTCATGGACGAGTTGACGGAGGCGCTGCAACCATCTCCTGACTCGGAAATATCCGGCTCAGTCGCGCTCTACTCCCGCCCCTCGGCCGCTCAATGCTGGCTGGTGCCACGCCTGGCCGATTTTCACGAACGCTACCCTCAAATCTCATTGGATATCCGCGTCGGAAACGACAACATCGACTTCCGCACCCAAAATATCGACCTGGCCCTGCTGTATGCCAACGGTGAATTCCCTGGCCTGGTCAGCCATAAACTGATGAGCGAAACCATCGCCCCCGTTTGCACTCCTCAATACGCTCATCGACATGGTTTGCTGGAGAACCCCGAAAACCTGCGCACCTGCACCCTTCTGCACGACGCTCTGGCCTGGGAAAACGCCGTTTACGATGCAGAGTGGCAGCTGTGGGCCGGGCATCAAGGCATGCAAGCGTGGCTACCGAAAAAAAGCCTGACCTTTGATCGTTCCGACTTATGCGTTACCGCGGCAATCAATAATGTCGGTATAGCAATCGGTCGCCAGCGCCTGGTGCAACGACGAATAGATCAAGGTGAATTGATCCTGCCCTTTGGCGGTTTTACCCAGCCCGGGCGTTACGACTATTTCCTGGTCCACCCTCAGCGCACCCCCATGCCAAAGCGCGTCCAGGTATTGATTGACTGGCTGCACGAATGTACGTAACCACCGACGAAAAAATTTCGCCGGCGCCATACCTGCTTATCAGTCTTAATCCGAATTGCTTTTCCAAAACCAGTTCCAGAACCCTGGCAAACGGACAGGTTCGGAACTATCGCTGACCGTGCGGGCCATGACGGCACGCTGCAACGCCGATCGGTCATCGTAAAAAGGCTTGGCTGCGGTTGCCACGCCCGTCTCGCGCGCGCTGTCGATCAGGATCTGCAGGTATTCCTGCATATGCCGGGATGTGTAGCGATTGAGGTCGTGAAAGGTCACCACCACCGGAATGGCGCCATCGACCGTCGGCAACTCTCCAGCGGCGATCCGCTCGCGCACCTCGGACATTTGCCTGAGCATGTTGGAGCGTCTACGCAGACTGAAATTGTAGCCCCAGATCTTGCCGTCATTGGCACTCAGATCGGTCAGCAAAACATGCATGCCATGGCGCTGATACGCGGCGAAGGTACGTTTATCGTAATTCCAGAATGGCGGGCGCACGAAAATCGGAGCCGCGCCTGTGATTGCAGCAATGTCCGCGCTGCCATCGGTGAGCGACTGCTCCAGTTTTTCCGGGTTCAGCGAGCGATGATTGGTGTGCCCCGGCGTGGCAGTGTGGAAGCCCAGCACATGACCTTCGTCATGTTCACGGTGCATGATTTCCCGGCCCCGTTCGCTGCCACCCGCCCCTGTCGCACGAGTCTGCACAAAAAAGACCGCCTTGATACCCGATTGCACCGGATTATGGGCAAGATCGTCGAGAACGGAGACCGTCGGATTGTAAAACCCGGACGCGCTTGGACCGTCGTCGAAGGTCAGCAGAAAACGGATCGGGGGTTGCGATTGCAAACGCTGCGCTGTCTGCGGCGTCATTTCGATCGGCTGGCTGATACAACCGAAGAGGCCTGCTGCGATAGCGAACGCTGATAAAACGGTGACGATCCGCTTCATGTTTTTTGCCTTAATCCAGATCGTTCGAACTTCCCACGCCGCTCTCTGAAGTCAGCGATCAGGGGCTGAGCGCTTCGACAGGCGAGCGACCTTTGAGTTCAGTCGTTCATGAGGCTAACAGAATGTGCGGCAAAGTAGATCGCGGGCGCTTCAACCGGCGCCTGGAACACTGGCTCGACTGAACCAGGCAGACAATACACCTTTGAGCAACTGGCCAGTCGCTCAAAGGTGTTGCACGGAGGATGGCGCTTACTTCAGGTTGCCACTGAGGAACTGCCGCAGGCGGTCGCTCTGGGGGTTGCCGAGTACGTCCTCGGGTGCACCCTGCTCTTCGACCCGTCCCTGATGCAGAAACAGCACCTGGTTTGACACCTTGCGAGCGAAGCTCATTTCGTGGGTGACCATGATCATGGTCCGACCTTCTTCGGCCAGGCCCTGGATCACCTTGAGCACTTCGCCCACCAGTTCCGGGTCGAGGGCCGAGGTTGGCTCGTCGAACAGCATGACTTCCGGCTCCATGGCCAGGGCCCGAGCGATGGCCACGCGCTGTTGCTGACCGCCGGAGAGGAACGCCGGATATTGTTCAGCAACGCGGGACGGCAGACCGACCTTGTCGAGATAGCGTCGGGCCCGATCCTCTGCCTCCTTCTTGCCGACACCCAGCACCCGACGCGGGGCCGTGGTGATGTTTTCCAGCACGGTCATGTGGCTCCACAGGTTGAAGTGCTGAAACACCATCGCCAGACGGGTGCGAATTCGTTGCAGTTCAGCGTCGTCGGCCACGCGCATGCCGTGTCGATCGTTGACCATGCGAATCGACTGGCCGTCCAGACTCATGGCGCCGCCATTGGGTGTTTCGAGAAAGTTGATGCAGCGCAGAAAGGTGCTCTTGCCCGAACCGCTGGCGCCGATCAGGCTGATCACATCACCGGTTTTGGCTTTCAGCGAGACACCCTTGAGTACTTCATGGCTGCCGTAACTTTTATGTAGGTCTTCAATGGTCAGTTTGTACATGTGCGCAAGCATCCTCAAAGGGGAAGTAGAAGTCCTAGTGAGCCGGGCCCAGAAAGGCCAGCCATCGGCGTTCGGCGAGGCGGAACAAACCGACCAGCGCAAAGGTGACGCTCAGGTAGATCAGCGCGGTAATGCCGAACGATTGAAAGGTCAAAAAGGTCGCCGAGTTGGCGTCCCGCGCAATTTTCAAAATATCCGGGACGGTCGCGGTAAAGGCCACGGTAGTCGAGTGCAGCATCAGGATCACTTCGTTACTGTAGTAGGGCAACGAGCGGCGCAGGGCCGAGGGCATGATCACGTAGGCGTAGAGTTTCCAGCCGCTCAGGCCATAGGCCTTCGCGGCTTCGACTTCACCGTGGGCCATGCTGCGAATCGCCCCGGCAAAAATCTCCGTGGTGTAGGCACAGGTGTTCAGGGCAAAGGCCAGGATGGTGCAGTTCATCGCATCGCGAAAGAACGCATCGAGCACCGGTTGCGCGCGGACGGCAGCCAGGCTGTAGATCCCGGTGTAGCAGATCAGCAGCTGGATATAGAGCGGCGTACCACGGAACAGGTAGGTGTAGAACTGCACCGGCCAGCGCACGTAGAACTTGTTGGAGACCCGGGCGATGGACAGCGGAACCGACGCCAGGAAACCGATGAAGATCGAGGCGCTGAGCAGCCACAGCGTCATCGCCAGGCCGGTGATGTGGTAGCCGTCGCTATAAAGGAAGGGCTTCCAGTAATCCTGCAAGAGCTCAATCATCGTACAGCCTCCCGGGAACCTGACGCGTAATGCCGTTCGAGGCGGCGCAGGACGACGTTCGAAGCGCTGGTGATCACCAGGTAAATCAGCGCTGCCAACACCAGAAAAAAGAACAGTTGATAGGTGCTTTTGCCGGCATCCTGAGCGGCCTTGACCAGGTCGGCGAGGCCGATGATCGACACCAGCGCGGTGGCCTTGAGGATCACCATCCAGTTATTGCCGATACCCGGCAGGGCGAAGCGCATCATCTGTGGGAACACCACGAAGCGAAAACGCTGGATACGGCTCAAACCATAGGCGGTTGCGGCCTCCATCTGCCCGCGCGGCACGGCGAGGATCGCGCCGCGAAAGGTCTCGGTGAAATACGCACCGTAGATGAAGCCCAGGGTAATGATCCCCGCGCCAAACGGATCGATCTCGATGTATTCCCAGCCCAACGCTACGGTGAAACTGGTCAGCCAGGTTTGCAGGCTGTAGAAAATCAGCAGCATCAGCACCAGGTCCGGCACCCCGCGGATCAGTGTGGTATAGAGCTGGGCCGGAACCCGCAGCAGCTTGATGCTGGACAACTTGGCACTGGCGCCGATCAGGCCGAGCAGCACGCTCAACAACAGCGACAGTATCGATAGCTTGACGGTCATCCAGGAGCCTTCCAGCAACAAAGGGCCGAACCCCTTCAGGCTGAACGCGGAAAGCCCGAGGGTCTGTAACAGTGCTTCGAACATAATTCAGGGACCTATAGCGATAAAAAAACGCCCATCCACAGGACGGGCGCCGGCTCGTTACTTGCCGCTGTAGAGATTCAGATCACCGAAGTGCTTCTTCTGGAGCGCGTCATAGGTGCCGTTGTCGTGCACCGCTTTGATACCTTTATCCAGAAGGGCCTTGAGCTCTGTGTTGCCTTTGGCGATGCCCACCGCCGTTTTGGCAGGCAGCAGTTCGCTGTCGACTGGCGCGCTGACCTCGAAATCGGCACCTTGTGGCGACTTCAGGAAGCCCAGCCGGGCTTGCAGCATGTCCTGGATCGAGGCGTCGAGACGGCCGGAGACCAGGTCGGCGTAGACCTGATCCTGGTTGGCATAGGCTTGGGTTTCCACCCCGGCCTTGTCCAGTACGGCTTTTGCATAGGCCTCCTGAATGGAGCCTTGCTCGTAGCCAACCTTTTTACCCTTGAGCGAGGCAATCTCAGTGCTCAGGCCGGAACCTTTTTTGAATACCAGCGAAGTCGGACCGGCGAACAGCTCATTGGAGAAGTCGATGACTTTTTCGCGGGCCGGGGTCACGGTCATCGACGAGATCACACCGTCGAATTTGTTGGCTTTCAGGCCCGGGATCGTGCCGTCGAAATCACTTTCGACCCATTTGCACTTGACCTTCAGTTCGGCGCAGATCGCGTTACCCAAGTCGATATCGAACCCTGTCAGGCTACCGTCAGCCGCTTTGGACTCGAACGGCGCATAGGAAGGGTCAACACCAAAACGCAGCTCTTTATACTCCTTGGCCAGCGCGGAGCCGGCAGCCATGCATAAAGTCAGTGCAGAAAGGGTTAGCAATGCTTTTTTCATATTCAATTCCTAAAACCAATATGAGCGCTTGTGGCGCATGAGTACTGTTACTGGAACGCGTGCGACGCTATGAACGTAGAAATTTCCGAACCAACATTCCGGACAAGTGTTTTAAAAACCGCCTGTGCGTCAAGACGCCCTATTAACTCTTACGCACACACACATACTTGTATGTACAAGCTTATGCAATCAAGCGGCCAACTCGCTGAGTGGACGCTAAAAAAGATCTGAAAAGCAGCCAGGAACCGTCTGGAACGGGCCTTACGAGACGACAAATAAATTATCGAAGATTTTTCAGAAGCGCTCGCAACTGTTACCGCAGCCACGTTTTTGCGCCGTTCAGGTACGTCCGGTAACAATTTGAGATGGGATCGTGCGTGCGAAAACACCCCTTGGTCGAGTCTCTCCCTGTCGCTCTCGTCTGCTGGCACAAAGCGTTTGACGCCACGGATTGAGACTGGAGGAGCGTCGTTACTTTCGTGCAGGGCCGCTTATCACGAAGTGTATGAATCTCTGCTTTGAGCCCGGGCGGCGTGAAAGACCGCCGGGTGCCCTATTGAAGTCCAGACGGGCGCAGCTCATCGAAGGTTCGGCACAGAGTTTTCGTTCAGATGGAGCGCATAGACGGTGAAATACTAATACGGACCCGCCGATTAACTTCTCGCCAAAAGACCGCAACACCTCCATAAAAAAACACTTTAGTCAACTATTCACCCCCATCATGCGGTTAAATCTCGTCGATACGACTCCCGCAGAAAGTTTTTCATGATGAGCGCGTTAATTATTTTACACGCTTGAATCTACTCAAGCCTATAAAGCCCCTTGCTTCGATCTCAGGCCTGAGTCTGGAACTTAATAAGAATCACTGTCTGATAACGGACAATAGAGAACGTCAAATCGTTCATTTTATCTGCTACTAAAAAACACCCACTGCAAAAATAACGACCGCGAGAGAAGTTGCGCTTCAATGACGACCAACAGTCTCCCGGAACCTTCGGAAATTATCACCAAAAAAGTCTTGAGGCCACAATACATCGCAGTTACGTGGGGACTGACGTCGAGCCGCCCAGGCCTGACGGTGAGCGTCCTTGCAGCTTTACGTCGCCTGACGCGCAGCCTTGGGACGCCCGTACCGTATCTGAAAAGGCATATTTTGAATGCCGTCACTCTTTCTGCCAACACGCAGGTCAACCTCTTTAAAATATAGCCGAGAAACAATTCCTCGAAGACGTCCGAAACTGACTGCTCTTTCGCTTCTGAAAGTTACTTACCCTGATAAAGGCACCCGCCTTCCAATAGCGCATTACACTTTCTCCAAACTACATTATATAACCTCCCTGATATTCGCAGCTCTGCGAATCACGCAACACCCTGATAGCGTTCAGGCGAATAAAAAACACAACCCGACCATTTATAACAATCGTTGACAGCACGACGCCATCACCACAAACTAGTCCGACTCTGTCGATACAAAGACAACGCAACAAACCCGTCTAGTTAACGGAACCCTGAGTTTCCGAGTTACTTCATTCCTGGTACAACGCATGAAATATGTAGACGACATTGCAAAACTGTTTACAAGTTTTGGCGCCAGTGCAGGAAGCTACCAGGAAATACAACCAAACTATCAACACTTCAAAGATGACCCGGTTACACCGACGGTGTCGGCGACTGAAGAAGAGTTGACCGTGACATTGCCCCCCCTCAAACCAACGGCCACGGTGTTTACGCCTGACGAGCCAGAGCCCGCCCAGCTGATTGGCGCGCCGGTCGAGCCTTTGAAGAACGTCGTCATCTCGCCAACGTGCGCCCCTTCACTGACTGCATCATCTGCAGGTTCTGCAACGGGTGACCGTCAGCTATTGAGCGAGCTGTTGCGCGAACTCCACCAGGTTCGTAGAGACGGTCTGCCAGAAGCGGCTCGCACGCGGACCAAGGCAAAGGTCATCGCTGTCGTTTCAGCGAACGGCGGAGTGGGTAAAAGCACCGTCGCAGCAGGCCTTGCGAAAACACTCCGGCGCCCTGGCGGGCGAACCATTGCGATCGATCTGGACCCTCAGAACGCCCTGTCCAGCCACTTGGGCATCACCAGACAGGTTCTCGGGCTGATCCAGCTCAGACAGCAGGCCGCAGACTGGAGCGCTCATTGCCTGCAGGGCTATGGCGACAGTGAGTCCCTGCCCTTCGGCACGGGCGAGGTGAACGATCGCCGATCGCTCAAGCAGCTGATGCTTGAAGATCCTGACTGGTTGAATCAGCGCCTTGCGGCGATGAACCTCGGCGAAAACGATACCGTGATCCTGGATACCCTTTCGGGCGCGACCGTCTATTCGCAACAGGCACTCGATGCCGCCGATCTGGTACTGGTGGTGACGGTGGCCGATGCGGCTTCCTATCTGGCACTGGACACGATGACGCATTGGCTGGAAACCAGCCGGCGACGTGGGCAACGGCACAGGTATGTGCTCAACCAACAGGATGACTCTCGCGCCTTCAGCAGGGACATGGGCGTGCTGTTTCAGCGGCGGCTGGATACTGAACTGATCGGGACGATTCATCACGATCACCAGCTCAACGAATCGCTGGCCTATGGTCGAGACCCACTGCAGTACTCACCCGGCAGCATCGCCTGCAAAGACATTTTTGCGCTATCGCGCTCGGTCCATGCGCTGCTTCTCCAGGATTCCTCCGGCGAGCGGATTGCACCATGACCGTCCAGCTGAATCAGGCACCCGCGAGGACGTGGCGGCTAGAGGAACTACTGGATAGTTTGCAGGCTCGTGTCAGCCGATGGCCCCTTCGCTGTCGCCAGGGCCTGAAGATCTCGATCGGGTTGATAGCTGCGGTGTTGGCACTGGGCATCCTCACTGCGCCTCTGGATCTGTATTCCCAGGGAGCGTTTGCCGCCGTCTGTTTTGCCGCCAGCCTGATCATCCGCAGGCAAGCCGGCCGTCTGGCGATCCTGACCCTGATAACACTCTCGCTGATCGCTTCATTGCGCTACATGTACTGGCGCCTGTCCGACACCCTGAGCTTTGAGAACTGGCAGGATGCCGTATTTGGCTACGGGCTGGTGCTGGCCGAGCTTTATGCCCTGCTCGTGCTGATATTCGGCTACGTACAAACGGCTTGGCCGCTGCACCGCAAACCGCAGATTTTGCAGCAGGCACCCGCTCAATGGCCAACGGTAGATGTCTTCATTCCCACCTATAACGAAGCGTTGAGCATCGTGAAACTGGTGGTGCTCGCCGCCCAGGCCATCGACTGGCCCGAGGGAAAACTGCGTGTGCATGTGCTCGACGACGGACGTCGGGAGGAGTTCAGGCTTTTCTGCCAGGACATTGGTGTCAACTACATTACCCGCGACAACAATCGGCATGCCAAGGCCGGCAACCTCAACGAGGCGCTCAAAGTCACTGACGCAGAGTTCATCGCCATCTTCGATGCCGACCACGTCCCTACCCGCTCCTTCCTGCAGATCACCATGGGCTGGTTTCTCAAGGACACGAATCTGGCGTTGCTGCAAACACCGCACTTTTTCTATTCACCCGATCCCTTCGAAAAGAACCTCGATACCTTTCGCTCAGTACCCAATGAAGGTGAGCTGTTCTACGGCCTGGTGCAGGATGGCAACGACCTCTGGAACGCAACGTTCTTCTGTGGCTCCTGCGCGGTCATGCGGCGCACACACTTGCTGGAAGTCGGCGGTATCGCGACCGAAACCGTGACGGAGGATGCGCATACCGCGCTCAAGCTCAACCGCCGTGGTTTCAATACCGCATACCTGGCCATTCCACAGGCAGCGGGACTGGCCACGGAAAGCCTTTCCCGGCACATCAGCCAACGCATACGATGGGCGCGCGGCATGGCGCAGATTTTTCGCACCGACAATCCGCTGTTCGGCAAAGGGCTGAACCTGGGGCAGCGTATCTGCTACCTCAACGCCATGATGCACTTTTTCTACAGCCTGCCTCGCCTGGTGTTCCTGACCGCACCATTGGCCTACCTGGTTTTCGGTGCAGAGATTTTCCACGCCTCGGCGTTGATGGTCACGGTCTATGTACTGCCGCATATTGTCCATTCCAGCCTGACCAACTCCAGCATCCAGGGCCGCTTCCGCCATTCATTCTGGAACGAAGTGTATGAGTCGGTTTTGGCCTGGTACATCATGCGGCCGGTACTGTTGGCCCTGATCAGCCCTTCGCTGGGCAAGTTCAATGTGACCGACAAGGGCGGCATCATCGAAAAGGAGTATTTCGACTGGAAGCTCGCGCGGCCTTATATCGTCCTGCTGACCTTGAACATGATCGGTCTGGTATGCGGTGTGGTGAAACTGATCGGGGGTGATTCGGCCCAGGTCACCACCCTGGCGATCAACCTGACCTGGACCCTGTACAACATCATCATTGTCAGCACCGCCGTAGCAGTGGCCAGTGAGGCCTCTCAAGCGCGCGCAGAGCCGAGGGTGCCAGCCGATCTACCCGTGCGCATCTATCGCGAAGACGGCACGTCGTTCGATTGCAAAACCCAGAATTTCTCGCAGAACGGCGTAGGTCTGACACTGCCACCCGAGGTTCAGCTCACTGCCGATGAAAAGCTGCGGTTCTGTATTTTGCGCAGCCCTCCCTCAAGCATCTTTCCTGCAACGGCGGTATTCAGCAACGACAGCGTGGCGGGCATGCAATTCGGTGCCTTGACCCTGCGCCAGCAAAGCGAACTGGTGCGTCTGACGTTTTCACGGGCCGACACGTGGGCCAACACCTGGGGTAACGGCCGTCTCGACGCCCCCTTGGCGGCATTGCGCGAGGTCAGCAGCATTGGCTTGCGCGCGATCCTCAACCTGTTCGTCGCAACCGTAAAAGACGGCCATGCCCTGCTGCGTAAACGTTCGAACGCTCCATCACCTATCGACTCCACCGCGGATTAGCAACGATCTTGAAGCATTCCTTTCGCCGGACCTTTCTCCCTCGCCGCTCTCTCATGCTGATCGCCTGCTCGCTACTGGGCTGGAGCGACCTGGCCTTGAGTGCTACCGCACAAACCAGCGCCACAGTCCCGGCGGTGATGCCGGTCGCACCGTTGAGCGATGCTGCGGGCAACCGCTATACCCGCACCCTCAAGGAGCTGGGCAAAAGCTACTCGATGAACCTCAAGGGAGCCGAGGCGACGGACAGTGTGAACTTCAATGTGCGCGCCGATGAAGTCGTGACATCGGCGCAAGTCACGCTGCAGTACAGCTATTCACCGGCGTTGCTGGCCGACCTTTCGCAAATCAACGTGCTGGTCAACGACCAGGTGGCCGCCAGCCTGCCCTTACCCAAGGAAGAGGCCGGTCAGTTGCAGACCCGGACCGTTCAGATCCCGCCACAGATGATCACCGAATTCAACCGGCTCAGCCTGCAGTTCATTGGACACTACACAATGCAATGTGAAGACCCTTTGCACTCAAGCCTTTGGGCCAGAATCGGCAACGAGAGCCAGTTGAGCCTGCAGGTGTCTTCGATTCAACAGCCCAACGATCTGTCCGCTCTGCCGCAGCCTTTGTTCGATCGTCGGGATGCCTTGCCCTTGAGGCTGCCCTTCGTGTTTGTCTCGCGCCCTGACGGTCCGGAGCTGGAAGCCGCGGGCATCCTGTCTTCCTGGTTTGGCGCCCTGGCCAGCTACCGCGGCGCGACCTTTCCCGCCAGCCTCACGAACCTGCCAGCCAAAGGCAACGCCGTGGTTTTTGTCAGCGGTAGCGAAGCCGCACGCCTGGATGGCTTGAAAATCAAGGAAGCCACAGGGCCGACATTGACGATGATGAGCAACCCGAACGATGCTCAGGGCAAGCTGTTGATCGTTTCCGGGCGCGATGGCGCCGACCTCAAAATCGCCGCGACAGCCCTGGCCCTCGGCAGTTCAGCCTTTTCGGGGCAGAGCGTAGTGATCGAGCGGATCGACTCACTCAAGCCACGCCAGCCGTATGACGCGCCAAACTGGCTGCCCTCCGATCGCCCGGTTCGTCTGGGTGAACTGGCGAAGCCCGCTGAGCTCAATGTGTCGGGTTATAACCCGGGACAAATGGCGGTTACGCTGCGCTTGCCGCCGGACCTGTTCAACTGGCGCGAACCAGGCGCGAAACTTGACCTGAAATACCGCTATACGCCCCAACCGATCGCCACCAATTCCTCGTTGCTGATCAGCTTCAACGACAGTCTGATCAAGTCAATCGAATTGCCTTCGATCGAGAAACTTGGCAGCAGCAACAGCCTGCTGGCGATGCTCAAAACCGACGACAGCCTGGCCCGTACGTCGCGAATGCTGTTGCCGCTCAACTCAGTGGCACTGCAATCACGCCTGCAATTTCGTTTTATGTATGAGTACACCAAACAGGGCGAATGCCGCGACATCATTATCGACAACATGCGCGGTGTGATCGATCCGGACTCGACCCTGGACCTGAGCGACTACGACCATTTTATGGCCATGCCCAACCTTGGAGTGTTCAAGGACAGTGGCTTCCCGTTCACCCGCATGGCCGACCTTTCTGAAACCTCGGTGATCCTGTCCGATAACCCGGGCCCCGCCGATCTGAGCGCCTACCTGACCCTGCTGGGCCGTTTCGGCGACTCCACCGGCTATCCGGCGACCGGCGTGAGAGTGGTTCACGCCGACCAGCTCGCCGATCAACGCGACCGGGATTTGCTGGTACTTGCCTCGGGCAACAATCAGCCATTGCTGGACCAGTGGCAAAGCTTTCTGCCGGCCAGGGACGAAGGGGCTACGCAATACTTTGAACTGTCCGACCTGCCCCTGCGAGTGCGTAACTGGATCAGCCCGGATGCGAAAACCAATCTGCGCGAAGCACGCAACAGCCTCAGGTTTTCCGCTGAGGATGGCAGTGCTTATCTGACCGGATTTGAATCGCCGCTCAAGAGCGGGCGCAGTGTGGTGTTCATCGCCAGTGCAAGGCCCAACGGCCTGGCCGATGTGACCGCAGCCCTGCAAAGCACCGAAGAAAACGCCCACGAGCTGCAAGGCAGCCTGGTGGTGGTCAGGGGCAAACACGTCGAATCGCTGGTCGCCGAACAGGATTACTACGTCGGAAAACTGGGAGCATGGCGCTACCTGCAATGGTACCTCTCGCAAAACGTACTGGCGTTGGTGCTGATCACCCTCACGGGGGGCTTGCTGCTTGCCTCGATCGTTTACCTGACCCTGCGCCAAAGGGCCAAACGTCGCCTTGGTCATTGAGCCGCGCATGCCGCCATCGACCATGAGCCCCCGGAATGCTTGCCTGCGCAGCACGGTGCGCAGGTTGAGCGCCGCGCTTGCGCTCGCTCTGCTGGCTCCGACGATGGCGGCGGGAAAATCCTGCGAGCAACCGGCCTGGCCGCTGTGGCAAACCTATGCAACGCGCTTCGTCCAGGCCGACGGCCGGGTTCTGGAGTCCAGCCTGGAGAAGAATCACAGCACCTCTGAAGGTCAGTCCTACGGCATGCTCTTCGCACTGATCGGCAACGATCAGCAAAGTTTCGACAAACTATGGCGCTGGACCACCGCCAACCTCGCCGGTGCAACCATCGCCACGCGACTGCCGGGCTGGTTATGGGGGCAAGGCACGGACGGTCAATGGCTCCTGCAGGACGCCAACTCGGCCGCCGACGCTGATCTGTGGTTCGCCTACGCCCTGCTTGAAGCAGCACGTCTGTGGCACCGGCCGGACTATCGCGAAGACGCCCTGCAGCTGATGGCGACGATCGAGGCGCAATTGGTCGTCAGGTTGCCCGGGTTGGGCCCGATGGTATTGCCTGGGCCGGTGGGCTTCGTCCAGCCGGACCAGCTCTGGCGTCTGAATCCCAGCTACCTGCCCCTGCCCTTGTTGCGGCGGCTGGCCAAGGAAGCACCTTCCGGTCCCTGGCTAGCCATAGCCGACAACACCGCCAAGATGATTCGTCAATCAAGCCCGCGCGGTTTCGTTGCGGACTGGGTCGGCTATCAAGGGGACTCAGCGCAATCGGGCGTATTCGTGAGCGACCCGTTCAAGGGCGAAACGGGCAGCTATGATGCTATTCGCGTGTACCTCTGGCTGGGCATGAGCGACGCGACCGAACCACTGGCAGGGCCCCTGCTCAATCGGCTGGACGGTATGGCCCGCAGTACAGTCGCGACAGGGGTCCCACCGGAAACAGTCCAGGTTCTCCAGGGCAACGTTCAGGGTCAGGGCCCTTTCGGATTCTCCGCGGCACTGATTCCGTACTTTCAGGCCAAGGGCCAACCCCGGCTGGCCAATCAGCAACGGCGCCGTGTGGAACAGACCTTGCGAGAAGCGCTGGCCAAACCTGATGTCACTGACGGCCCCCCGCTTTACTACAACTTCATGCTCAGCCTGTTCGCGCTCGGCTGGGCAGACAAACACTATCGATTCCGGGAAGACGGAACGCTGAAACTCTCCTGGGAGACCGCATGTACGCGCACCACCGCACGCTAGCCATCGTCGCCATGAGCGCGTGGACGGCCGCTGTTGCCCACGCTCAAAGTCCGACGCCACAGACATTGCTCGTCGAGCAAGGGCATTACTGGCAGTTGCATGACAACCCTCAACGCGCGGCGGAAGTCTGGTTGAAAGTCCTGCTTCTGGACCCTGTCCAGGTGGACGCACTGTATGGCCTGGGCCTGATCGGTGTGCAACTGAACACGCCACAGCAGGCGCAGCAATACCTCGCCCGCCTGGAGGCGATCCAGCCGTCACCTCGCCTGGCACTGCAATTGGCACAGGATATCGCCCTGGCACAACCGCAGAACCAGCAACGTCTGGAAGAGGCTCGCCGCCTCGCCGATGCCGGCGAACGCGACAAAGCGACCGCCGTGTTTCGCCAACTGTTCGATGGCCGCCCACCTCAAGGCAAGATCGGCCGCGAGTACTACAACAACCTTGCCTTCAATCAGGCCGACTGGTCTGAAGCGCGAAGCGGATTTCAGCGCCTGCAACGCGAAATGCCCAACGACTCGATCGTCGCGCTGTTTTACGCCAAGCATCTGGTACGCCATGAAGACAGCCGTGCCGAGGGCATCCGCGCCCTGGCCGGGTTGACCCAGCGTACTGACATCGCCGGTGATGCAGACGAAAGCTGGCGCCTGGCGCTGACCTGGATCGGCCCGCCCAATGCCACGCAACTGCCTTTGTTCGAGGCCTACCTCAAGACTCATCCGGATGACCAGGAAATCCGCTCGCAGATGAACAAGGGCAAGCAACGGCTGAGCGCGACAGACAACAAGGGCTGGCAACCGCCCGCTGAAGTGGCGCGCGGCCTCAAGGCACTCAAAGAAGGTGACCAGGCCACGGCCGAACAGGCTTTTCAGGCGCGCTTGAACACCCGGCCCGATGATGCTGACGCGTTGGGTGGCCTTGGGGTTATCCGCCAGCAGCAACACCGACTGGACGAAGCGGAAAAACTCTTGAGTCAGGCCGCACGACAACGTGACGGCAGCCAGTGGCAGGCAGCTCTGCAAGAAGTCCGCTACTGGTTTGCATTGCAGCGGGCTCGGGACGCCCAGGCCAAAGGCCAGACAGCCCAGGCACAGGCCTTGGTCAGCCAGGCCCTGCGCCTGACCCCGAACGGGGCGGACGCCCGCCTTGCCCTGGCCGATATCCAGGCCCGGGAGGGTCAGCTCGATGATGCACAACGCAACTATCGTCTGGTACTGAGCCAGCGCCGTGACGATCCTCAGGCGCTGGAAGGGTTGGTCAATGTTCTGCTCAAGAGCGGCAAGAGCGATGAAGCCCTGCAACTGATCCAGACCTTGCCAGCAGTCCAACAGGCGAAGCTCGGCCAGTCGGGGCGCCTGCAAGCCTTGCGCTCGACGCAACTGGCCGCTCTCGCCGAACAACGCAACGACCTGCCGGCCGCGCGCAACGCCTTGCAGGATGCGCTGCGGTACGAGCCGGACAACATCTGGACACGCTTCGCCCTGGCACGCTTGAACCTGGCGATGGGAGAGCCGCAAAAGGCTCGGGAGCTGATCAACTCCATGCTCCAGGCCCACCCCGACAATGCCGATGCGCTTTACGTCAGCGCCTTACTGTCGGTCCAGATGGATGAATGGAAAGCCGCTCAGACGACCCTGGGACGCTTACGTCCCGACCAGCGCACCCCGGATATGGAAGCGCTGGCCGCTGATGTCAGCCTCAACCTGCAACTAAGCCAGGCAATCGAGATGGGCAAGCGCGGGCAGCGCCAGGAGGCCCTGACATTGCTCGACCGCATTCAGCCGATGGCCAGCAACAGCCCGGAGCGCACGACGAGCCTGGCTTCAGCCTATGTCGAGGTCGGTGACCCGAGCAGCGCACTGACCCTCATGCGCAGCCAGATGCAAACAGCCACGGCCCCCACGGCAGACTTTATCCTGCAATACGCTACGGTCCTGTTGAGAGCTGGAGAAGACTCACAGGTCAACACGATTCTGCGCGACCTGCAGAACCGGCCCCTGAACGCGTCGACTCGCAAGCGTTTCGACGACCTGCTTTATCTCTATCGCATCCGTCAGGCTGACCAGTTGCGTGAACGAGGCGATCTGGCCAGCGCCTATGACACGCTGGCGCCCGCGCTGGCGCAACGCCCCGGTGACAGCGCTGCGGTCTCTGCCCTGGCGCGGATGTACTCGGCCAACGGCGACACGGCAAAAGCCTTCGAGCTCTACAAGCCGCTGTTGCAGCGCCAGCCAAACGACCCGCAACTGCTGCTGGGGGCTGCCAACGCGGCCCTGCTCGCACATGACACTGCATTTGCCGAACAGGCGCTGCAACAGCTGCTCAAGACCGAATCCGGTAACCCTCAAACGCTGACTGAGGCCGCCCGCCTCTACCAGAACATGGGCAAGACCGGCATGGCCGCTGATCTGCTGCGCAAAGCGGTGGCCATCGAACAGAGCGAGAAACGCCGGGATCGAGGCACCCAACTGGCAGCTTCGACGGTTGCGTCCAACCCTTTTGCAGGGGGGCCGGGCCAACTCAGGGAGGTCAGCCGCACGACCTCACGGGCAGTGATTCCGCCGCCGGCTCAGGAGATGCCAGTCCTCATTGCGTCCCGCGACAACACCGGCATCGGGGCCGCCCCAGGCGCGCAGCAGGCGAGCAATCCATTCGAGTCACGGCTGCCACGCGAAGCCCTGGCGAGCGAGGACATCAGCCCCGCGCAACGGGCGCTCAATCAGATCCTCCAGGAGCGCAGCGCCTATGTCACTCAAGGCCTGAGCATTCGCAGCAACAACAGTGAGTCGGGACTGAGCAAACTGACGGATGTTGAAACACCGCTCGAAATCAATATTCCGCTGGATGAAAGCCGCCTCGCCCTGCGCGTGACGCCGGTATCGCTGAACGCGGGCAGCGCCAGCAGCGAGTCGCTGCAGCGTTTCGGCAACGGTGCGCAGAGTGACGGCGCCGGCTCGCAAAAAGCCCAGGGTGTCGGCCTCGCCGTCGCCATTCAAAGGCCCGCTGAAGGGCTCAAAGCCGATATTGGCACCACCCCTCTGGGCTTCAAATACAGCACCGCTACAGGTGGAATCAGCGTCGACCGCCCCCTGAGCGACACCTCCAATGTCCGTTACGGCGTGAGCGTTTCCCGGCGTCCGGTGACCGACAGCGTCACCTCGTTTGCCGGTACCACCGACAAACGCAGTGGCCAGTCCTGGGGCGGCGTGAGTGCCAACGGTGGGCGTGGCCAGTTGAGCTATGACGACAACGAAGTCGGCGCCTATGGCTACGCCTCCTGGCACCAGCTAATGGGCAACCATGTCGAATCCAACAGCCGCAGTGAACTGGGCAGCGGTGTCTACTGGTACCTGCAAAATGCAACGGACAGCAAGCTGACTGCCGGCCTGAGCATGACTGGCATGAGCTACGCCAACAACCAGGACTATTTCACCTTTGGCCACGGCGGTTATTTCAGCCCGCAGACTTTTTTCGCCCTGGGCGTGCCGGTGACCTGGGCGCAACGCAGCGGACGCTTGACATATCAAGTCAAGACGTCAGTCGGCGTGCAGCATTTCGAGCAGGACAGTGCCGACTATTTCCCTACCGACAAAGCCCTGCAGGCGGCCTCGGGCTTGCGCTACGCAGCGCAAAACAAAACCGGGATCGGTTACAGCCTCGCCGCGGCGGCGCAATACAAGGTCGCTTCGAACTTCCTGCTGGGCGCCAATCTGGGTCTGGACAACGCCCACGACTATCAACAAATCAGCGGCGCCTTGTCTGTGCGCTACCAGTTCGAGGACATCAGCGGCCCCATGAACCTGCCGGTCAGCCCGTACACCTCACCTTATTCCAACTGATCATTCTGGAGCTTTCGATGCCCACTTCTGCACTTGCCGGCCTGACTCTACTTGTTCTGGGGGAGAGTCACATGAGCCTCGCGGACCATTTGCTCGAGCCGCTGCACGACAACCTGACCCGTCAAGGGGCCCAGGTTCATTCCATCGGTGCCTGCGGTGCCAGCGCCGGCGACTGGCTGATCAGCAAAAAGGTCGACTGCGGTGCCGAGCGCAAAGGCAACGACAAGATAGTGATCAAGGGGCGCGAGGCAACCACCACACCGATCCAGGACTTGATTGCCGCCGACAAGCCCGACCTGGTGGTACTGGTCATCGGCGACACCATGGCGTCCTATGACAAACCGGTATTTCCCAAGGCCTGGGCGTGGCAAAGCGTCACCAGCCTGGCCAAGGCCATCAGCGCCACCGGAACGCGTTGCGCCTGGGTTGGCCCGGCCTGGGGCAAGGCCGGTGGCATGTACCAGAAAAACGATGCCCGCACTCAGCTGATGTCCCAGTTTCTGGCCGCGAACGTGGCGCCTTGCACCTACATCGACTCGCTGACGCTCTCCAAACCCGGGCAGTGGATTACCACCGATGGGCAGCACTTCACCGTCGCCGGTTATCAATCATGGGGCGCTGCGATCGGCGGTGCTTTGGCCAAACTGCCTGCCGCCAGTGTCAGCAACAAGGGAGCAGTAAAATGACCCGCCCGACATTTGGCTGGGCCCTGTTCGCGCCCCTGTTGCTGAGCCTGCATGCCCAGGCCGCAGACATTGCCTTATACCCGACGGGCCCGGCCCAGGACTCGGCCTTCCTGCGCTTTATCAATGCCGCCGACCGACCGTTGCAACTGCTGGCCGAGAACGCTGAGGCACGTCTCAGGCTCGAGGGCCCGCACGCCGTATCCGACTACATGCCGGTGCCTGCCGACCATCCAATCAAGGGCACCCTCGAACGCGACGGCAAAAACCAGCCGCTGGACATCCGGATCGCGGCGGGTGAATTCGCCACCGTGATCGCCTTGCCAGACAGCACTCAAGGTATCAGCCAGGTGGTCATCCGTGAGCAGCCCGACGATTTCAATAGCCTGAGAGCCTCACTGGCGTTTATCAACGCGGATCCAGGTTGCACCCAAGCCGGTTTGCGCCTCGCAGGTTCGAAAGCCGAACTGTTCAAGGAGGTGGCTAATGGCAGCGTGCAACGCCGCGCCATCAACCCTGTCAGCCTGTCGGTTCAATTGGTCTGTGCCCAGGCCGACGTCGGTGCTCCGCTGAGCCTGGGCCAGCTCAAGGCCGGCGAGCGCTACAGCATTGTGCTGCTGCCGGGCGCAAATGGCCCGTACCTGCTGTCCGCGACTGACGCGCTGGCTCACTAACCGGATCGCGCCACCACCATGGTCTTTGCCTCCCTCGAGTTTCTGACGCTGTTCCTGCCGCTGTTCCTGTGCGCCTATGCGCTGAGTCCGCCAGCCTGGCGCAACGTCACGCTACTGCTTGGCAGTTGGCTGTTCTATGGCTGGTTGAGCCCGGTTTTCCTCGCACTGCATGTAATGCTGACGATCACGGCGTGGGCCGGTGGGTTGCTGATCGACGCGACCCGGGAGGATGGCAAGGGCCGCGTGCGGATACTCGTGACACTGATCGTGCTCAACACCGCGGTGCTCTGCTGGTACAAATACGCCAACATCGTCGCCGGTACATTGAACGAGACCCTCACCTGGTACGGCGCCATGCCTGTGGACTGGCAACGGGTCATCATGCCGGCCGGGCTGTCGTTTATCGTATTGCAGGCGATTTCCTACCTGGTGGATGTGCATCGCCACACCGTGCCGGTCGAACGCAGCTTCCTCAACTACGCCACCTATATCTCGATGTTCGGCCATTCGGTCGCCGGCCCCATCATTCGCTACGACTGGGTTCAACGCGAGCTGCAACGCCGTTACTTCAACGTGCAGAATTTCTCGCTGGGTGCACGCCGGTTCATGGTCGGGATGTGCATGAAGGTGCTGGTGGCCGACACCCTGTCGCCAGTGGTCGATGTGGCGTTCGGTTTGCAGAACCCCAGCTTCTCCGACGCCTGGGTTGGCTGCCTTGCCTACTCCTTGCAACTGTTCTTCGACTTCGCCGGCTACAGCGCCATGGCCATTGGTCTGGGACTGATGCTGGGCTTTCACTTCCCCGAGAACTTCAATCGTCCCTACCTGGCCAACAGCATCCAGGACTTCTGGCGGCGCTGGCACCTGTCGCTGTCCAGCTGGCTGCGTGACTATCTGTATATTCCGCTGGGCGGCAATCGCAACGGTCCCTGGAAAACCTACCGCAACCTGTTCCTGATCATGGCCATCGCCGGCCTCTGGCACGGTGGCGATAGCTGGAACTATCTGCTCTGGGGCTGCGCGCATGGCATTGCGTTGTGTGTTGATCGTGCCTGGAACAGTTCTGCCCTGCCCCCTGTACCGCCGGTGCTTTCCCATGGGCTGACACTGTTGTTCGTATGCCTGGCCTGGACACTGTTCCGCGCCCCCGATTTCCACAGCGCGCTGCGCCTGTATGCCGGGCAGTTCGGCCTGCAGGGCATTGCTCTGGCAGACGAACTGCGCGCGACACTGCGCCCGGTACACGGCCTTGCGGCCTTGCTGGGTGTGTTCGGTGTCCTCGCACCGCTGCTGGACCCTTATTGTGAGAAACGACTGGGCGGTATTGCGCTCTGCGTCAGCGCCCTTTGGCCCATCGCCGGTTTCGTACTGTCGTTCGCACTGATCGCCAGTCGCGAAACCGTGCCCTTCCTGTACTTTCAATTCTGATGACGCCCCCAGAGCACACCCCCGCCCCCACTCAGCCAGATGATCTGGCTTCACGCGCCAGCCCGCTGGCAGGCCTGGCCCTGCTGGTATTCCTGTTTGCAGGATTGCTGTCCGCAGGCCGGTTGATCGGTTCAGGAAAAATCGAGCTGATACCTGCGAAATTATTGAGCGAACAGATTCTTGACGGCGATATCACCCAGCGGTTCGCCAAGGAGCTGTCGAAGGCTTCCGTCCCCACAACGTTCGCCGAGCTGGAGCGCGGTGCCAGTTGGGTACTCCTCGGCGACCCTGGGCCCAGGGTTCGTCCGGGCTGCCGTGACTGGCTGTTTCTGGCCGATGAACTCAAGGTCAATCATCAAGCGCAGCGCAATGCCGATGGAAAAGCCCAGGCGGTGATTGATCTGAAACAGCAGTTCGCCCGACGCGGGATCAGCCTGCTGGTGGTCATCGTTCCAGACAAGAGCCGCATCGCCGCCGCGCAACGTTGCTCCCTGCACCGCCCGGCCGCGCTGGAAGGACGTATCCAGGCCTGGACCTCGAAGCTGAATGGGGGTGGCGTGTCGAATCTGGACCTGACCGACGCGCTGAGGCCGCTGGGGGCCGATGCCTATTTGCGCACCGACACGCACTGGAGCGAATCCGGCGCGAAGGCTGCGGCCGATGCCATCGCGCAGCACCTCAAGACCCTGGGCATCACCGCAATGCCCCACCGGTCGTTCAACGTCAGTCACACCCAGGGCGTGGTGCGACCCGGCGATCTGGTCCGTCTGGCAGGCATCGACTGGCTGCCGTTGAAATGGCAACCCGAACCCGAAATTGTCGCCCAAAGCAGCATCAGCGAACTTCCCGCTGCGCCAGTCGACAGTCCTGACAATGCGCTGGACCTCTTTGGCGATGCCAACCTGCCTGACACCGCGCTCATCGGGACCTCTTTTTCACGCAACTCCAACTTCGCGGGGTTCCTGCAGCTGGCACTGGGCGCCCCCGTGGGTAACTTTGCCAAAGATGGTGGAGCGTTCTCCGGCGCCGCAAACAGTTACCTCAACAACCCCGCATTCAAAGAAACGCCACCCAGGTTGATCATCTGGGAGATCCCGGAGCGGGACCTGCAATCGGCTTACACCGACCGCATTACGTATCGCCCACTGTGACAGACCATAGCGCAGACAATTGGACCCCAAACCTCAACCTCGTGAGCAGCAACACTCCAAACGTCAGCAACCCCTTGACACGCCCTGACCCGTGCGGCGTTAATCTAAATGCAAATAACATCTATTAAATGTTATTTTGACGTTTTTTTCTCATTTGCCACACTACATTCCACGCGAATTAAACATGCAAATGATTCGCATTGTTCCACGTGGGTTGCGAGCTTCATCGCAGCGACCCATGCAAAACCTCCGACCATAACATTTCGAAAAACCGCTGGAGCTGTTAACAGAATGACTGTCCGTATCCCTTCCTTCCTCAAAAAAGCACTGCTGGCGACCGCTCTCCTGAGCGCAGGCCATGTGTATGCAGCTCCAAGCGCCGACGGCATCGTGGTCTACAACGCTCAGCACGAAAGCCTGACCAAGTCCTGGGTAGAGGGTTTTACCCGCGAAACCGGGATCAAGGTCACCGTGCGCAACGGCGATGACACCGAGATGGGCAACCAGATTGTGCAGGAAGGCAGCGCCTCCCCTGCCGATGTGTTCCTGACCGAGAACTCGCCAGCGATGGTGTTGGTGGACAATGCCGGGCTGTTTACGCCAGTGGCGCCAACCACCCTTGAGCAAGTGGGTTCGGCCTATCGTCCGGCCCATGGCAAGTGGGTCGGCATCGCGGCTCGCTCCACCGTATTTGTGTACAACAAAAGCAAGCTCGCCGAAGCCGATCTGCCAAAGTCCTTGCTTGACCTGGCGTCCCCGAGCTGGAAAGGCCGCTGGGCCGTATCGCCTGCCGGCGCAGACTTCCAGGCCATCGTCAGCGCAGTACTGGAGCTCAAAGGCGAAGCCGCAACGCTGGAATGGCTGAAGGCGATGAAAGCCGATGCCACCGTTTACCGCGGTAACAGTGCAGTGCTGAAGGCCGTCAATGCCGGCCAGATCGACAGCGGCGTGATCTACCACTATTACAGCTTCGTCGACCAGTCCAAGACCGGCGAAAACAGCAAGAACACCTCCCTGCACTACTTCAAACATAAAGACCCGGGTGCCTTTGTCAGCATCTCCGGTGGCGGCGTTCTGGCGTCCAGTAAACACAAGGAAGAGGCCCAGGCTTTCCTGAAGTGGATTACCGGCAAAGACGGTCAGGGCATCCTGAAAACAGGCAAATCGTTCGAGTACGCTGTTGGCCAGAATGCGCAATCCAACCCGAAACTGGTGCCGCTGCAAGAACTTGACGCCCCGCTCGTCGATGCCTCGAAACTCAACAGCAAAAGGGCTGTCGAGCTGATGACTCAGGCCGGGCTGCTGTAATTTGATGTCAGAGCCAGTCATCGTCTCAAAACCTGCTGGAGTCGCCGATTCGGCGATTCCAGCGCACCTGCACCTGCGACGCCGCCGCTCCCGGAGCGGCGGCGCGTGGGTCGTTGGCATTTCAATACTGGTCTCGTTGCTGGCGCTGCTGCCGCTCGCTTTCGTGATCGGTGTTTCCTTTCAGATCGGTTGGGCGACCATCGGGGAGCTGGTATTCCGGCCCCGAGTCGCCGAGCTGCTGATCAACACCGTTTTGCTGGTGGTGTTTACGATTCCGTTGTGCGTCGCACTTGGGGTGGCCCTGGCCTGGTTGACCGAGCGCACCGACCTGCCAGGCCGGCGCCTGTGGTCTGTGTTGGCGACCGCGCCCATTGCGGTGCCGGCGTTTGTACACAGCTATGCATGGGTCAGCCTGGTCCCGCCGATTCATGGGTTGTCCGCCGGGGTATTAGTCTCGGTTATTGCCTATTTCCCTTTTCTCTACCTACCCGTTGCGGCGACGCTACGCCGCCTTGATCCGGCCATTGAAGATGTCGCCGAATCACTGGGCCTCAAGCCCTGGGCGGTATTCTTCCGGGTCGTACTGCCGCAGTTGCGTCTGGCCATCGGCGGTGGCGCCTTGTTGGTCGGGCTGCATCTTTTGGCCGAATACGGTCTGTACGCAATGATCCGTTTCGACACCTTCACCACGGCGATCTTTGACCAGTTCAAGTCCACGTTCAACGGACCTGCGGCCAACATGCTGGCCGGTGTGCTCGCGTTGTGCTGTCTGGCCATGTTGACCTTTGAGTCGGCAACGCGCGGCAAGGCCCGTTATGCACGGGTGGGGTCCGGGAGTGCGCGCCTGCAGCGGATCATGCGGCTCGATCGCACGGAAAAAACCATGGCATTGCTGCTGCCGATAGTGACCAGTGCGCTGGCACTCGGCGTGCCGTTGATCACCCTGGCCAGATGGCTGGTGGCCGGCGGCGCAGAGGTCTGGCGCATGAGCGATATCCTGCCGGCTTTGGAGCAGACCATGATTCTGGCCGGCGCGGGCGCGATCATCGCTACCTGTGCGGCGATCCCTGTCGCCTGGCTCTCCATCCGCTCACCGGGGCGACTGCACCGTGTGCTGGAAAGCTGCAACTACATCACCAGTTCATTGCCGGGCATTGTCGTGGCGTTGGCACTGGTGACTATCACGATCAATTTCGCCCGACCGATTTACCAGACAACGATCACCGTGCTACTGGCTTATCTGCTGATGTTCCTGCCCAGAGCGCTGGTCAGTTTGCGCGCCGGCATTGCCCAGGCGCCGGTGGAACTGGAAAACATGGCCCGTAGTCTCGGTCGTTCGCCCAGCCAGGCGCTATGGCTTATCACCATGCGGCTGGCGGCGCCAGGAGCAGCCGCTGGCGCTGCACTGGTCTTCCTGGCGATCACCAATGAACTGACCGCCACCCTGCTTCTCGCCCCCAACGGCACCCGCACGCTGGCCACCGGTTTCTGGGCCATGACCAGTGAGATCGACTATGCCGCCGCTGCACCCTACGCGTTGATCATGATCCTTCTTTCGCTTCCGTTGACCGGGCTTCTTTACCATCAATCCAAACGCACGGCAGGCCGATGAACGCTCTTGAATTGACTTCAATCTACAAATCCTTTGGTTCCCTGCCGGCCTTGGAGAACGTCAACCTGTCGGTACCTACAGGCAGCCGCACGGCCATTGTCGGCCCGTCCGGCTCGGGGAAAACCACCTTGCTGCGGATGATCGCCGGGTTTGAGTTTCCTGACTCAGGCAGCATCTCGCTCAATGGCCAGACGTTGGTCAACAGTACCACCGAGGTGCCGGCCCACCAGCGGCTTATTGGCTATGTTCCGCAAGACGGAGCGCTTTTTCCGCACATGACGGTTGCCGCCAATATCGGATTCGGGCTCCCAGGCAATACGGCCTCGAAACAAGAGCGGGTCGCGGAATTGCTGGACATGGTTGCCCTGGACCCGCGCATGGGCCAGCGCTGGCCTCACGAGCTGTCGGGTGGTCAGCAACAACGGGTAGCCCTGGCTCGCGCCCTGGCGCAACGGCCTCGACTGATGCTGCTGGACGAACCATTTTCTGCACTGGACACCGGTCTGCGTGCCTCCATGCGCAAGACGGTGGCGCGACTCCTGGCGGATGCCGGTGTCACCACTATTCTGGTGACTCACGACCAGGCCGAAGCGTTGTCCTTTGCTGACCAGTTGGCTGTCATGCGCCAAGGCAGACTGGTTCAGGCCGGTCCGCCCATGGACCTTTACCTGCGCCCCCGTGACGAGGAAACCGCTCTTTTCCTGGGCGACGCGGTGGTGATGCCTGCCTGGATCGAAGAGGGTTGGGCCAAATGCGATCTGGGACGTATCCACGTCAGCGATAGCTCGCAATATGGTGCGGCGCAGATCATGTTGCGGCCCGAACAGCTCCAGATATCCAGCCAGGTCTCTGGCCAGGAGCAGTCAGAGGGGTGTTGGGGGGTCGTTACCGAGCTCGATTTTGGTGGCAATACCTGCACATTGACGGTGGAACTGAAGGTGCCATCTCCATCCGCCGGTGGGCAGCCATCGAGCCGGACGTTAACGGTGCGCAGCTCTGGCATCCATGCTCCTGCGCTGGGAAGCACGGTTCATATCTACGCAGAGGGGCATGCTCACGTCATGACCACCCCGACCATCCCCAGCAACGCGCAGACGACGCCTCAGCCTTGTTGAGTGAGTTGAACGTGGAGTCATTCATCACGGCTTGACGTTCTTCAGTCTTCGCCCCCCTCGGACGCAGGCCAAACGGGCCTGCTGACGGCTTTCCATTTCGCCTTGCTGACAAAAGATGCGGATGACTCGCCAGTGTCGCCTGGCGAGGCCGTACTCATTGAGCCGCGGGCAGAAAAATCCATGAAAAGTGCAATTCATTCCTTGTAAAAGCCATTTTTCAAGACGCTGACTATCGCCATGATGGGCGATAAGCGCTCAGCGCATCAGAACAATGACAACAGGGAACATCAATGAAACCTTGCCCTGCACCCCGCCCGCCAGCCCTGCTGATTTAAATGCACCAGCGTCATGCCCCCCTCATCGCAAGCCCGATTGCCGCCGACGAAATTCTCCCGGCGTCATTTGTGCGTATCGCTGGAAGAACCGGCTGAAGTAGGCAGGGTCCTTGAAACCCAGCTGATAGCAGATTTCGTTGGCCGAGTTGCCGGTGAACAACAGCAGGCGCCTGGCTTCCTGCATCAACCGCTCGAACACCAGGCGCTTGGAGGGCAAGTCGGCGATCCGTCGACACACGTCATTGAGACGGGCTTCTGTCACACCGATTCGATCGGCATAGCGCGACAGTGGCCAATGCTGCAGGTAATGCGTTTCGATCAGTTCATTGAAACGATGAAATATTTGCAGGTCCTCATGCCTGGCAGGTTTCGCCTCGAGCGAATTGGCCGAGAGCCTGAGCAGGCTGATAACGATCAGACGAGTCAAGGCATCGAGGGCAGGCCCGCGCCCGGAACGCTGTTGGTTGATTTCGCTTTGCAGCTCGTCAAACAGCAACTCCAGACGCCTGGCCTCCACATCGAACTCCGGTGCCAACCGTGTCAGGGCCACGCAAACCGGCGGGATCTGGAACCTGGGCGCAAGGCTCGGATCGGCCTCGATCAATTCCCAGACAAGTTGCTGGCGTACCGTCAACACATGGCCTTCGCTATCGGGCTCGGTAACGAACGAGTGGGGAATGGTCGGCGGAGTCAGGAAGTACATCGGCCCCGATTCCAGATACTGCTGGTCGTCAAGGTAGACCCGTACCGCGCCGTTTTTGACGTAATGGACCTGAAAGAAACGGTCGTGACGATGCACTGGCATGTTGCGGCCAAAGAACCCGGCCAGATTGCTCAGTTTGTCGTAATGCACTTCGGCATCGCTGTAGCGTTGGTCGTAGACCTGGCCGATGTTGATATTGGGGATCGGCTGGCGATCAGTCATGACAGTGTTCTCATTCTTGTTTTTTGTTTCGGTCCAATCCTGGACACATCCTGCGCCATCCTCAAACCGAGAGCTAGTTGTCGTGTGCTCCACAAGCGCTTGACGATAGTTAACATATTAATTATTACGTTAATACATTAACTAATTACACGCAGGGCACCCACCGCCCTGCAACTGCCAGGAGAAAAGCATGAGCCGTGCCTTGCATGACATTGCGACCGGCACCCTGTTCGGTGTCGCGCTGAACTAACTGAATGCTTGAAAGACGCGATAAGACTCAACGCTCTGAAACGGCGAGGATCTGGCGCGTTTGTTAAGTCGGGAACAAGGCAAACAGATAGCCGTCACAACAAGGAGGCCATGGGTTTTTCCCTGGGCCTCTCTTGTTGGAGGCGCGCGCAACCGGCGCTCTTCAGCTGCAATCCGGCAGCACGAGCCGCTCTGGTGATTTGACCTGATCCGCTTGCGACGCCTCGCTCACCGTCGAGGTGACCATCGTCGCAATAATGGACTTCAGCGCCAGCTGCCCCACGGGCTGGCCCTGACTGTTGGTGACCACCAACTCATCGAGCCCCGCTTCGACCAGTCGTTTGACCGCCGACTCGAGTGACGTCCCCATTGGCAGCGCCAACGTCGCTCCGGCCTTCACCCGAACAAATGGCCTCATGATCGCCTCGACGCTGATCACCCGCCCCCGGTTCACTTCCTTGACGAAGTTGGCAATGTAATCGTCGGCGGGGTTCATGACGATGTCCTGTCGGGTGCCTTGTTGCACGACTTCACCGTCACGCAGGATGGCTATTCGATCACCGATACGCAGCGCTTCATCGAGATCGTGGGTGATGAAAACGATGGTTTTCTTGATCTCTTTTTGCAGATCCAGGAGCACCGACTGCATATCCATACGGATCAGCGGATCGAGTGCCGAGAACGCCTCGTCCATCAACAATATCGGCGCGTCGCTGGCCAGTGCCCGGGCCAAACCGACCCGCTGCTGCATACCGCCGGAGAGCTGGTTCGGATAATGATTCTCGAAGCCCTTGAGCCCTACCCGCGCAAGCCAGCCCATGGCCACGTCCACTTGCCTGCCACGCGGCAGTCCCCGGATCTCCAGCCCATACACCGCATTGTCGAGCACGGTCCGGTTGGGCAGCAGCGCGAACTTCTGAAACACCATGGAGATTTTATGTCGGCGGAATTCTCGCAGATCGTGCGGGCTCATCTTCAGCACGTCCACGCCACCCACGATGACTTCGCCGGCGGTGGGTTCGATCAATCGGTTGATATGGCGTATCAAGGTCGATTTTCCCGAACCGGAAAGGCCCATGATGACCTGGATGCCCCCGGACGGCATGCTGATGTTGATGTCCTTCAAACCCAGTACATGACTGTGATTGCACAGCAGCTCGGCCTTGCTGATGCCGTTTTTGACCCGCTCGATACTGGCTTGAGCCTGGTAACCGAAGATCTTGTAGAGATGCTTGATTTCGATGCCGAAATCGTTGGACAGATTAGTGACCATGAACCATCTCCAGATGCTTTTGCAGTCTTCTGCCATAGGCCTGACTGACCCGATCGAAGATCACCGCGATACCGACGATGGCCAGGCCGTTGAACATGCCCAAGGTGAAGTACTGGTTGGAAATGGCCTTGAGCACTGGCTGCCCCAGCCCTTGAACACCGATCATCGAGGCGATCACCACCATGGCCAGCGCCATCATGATGGTCTGGTTAATCCCGGCCATGATTGACGGCAGCGCCAGCGGCAACTGGACGTTTTTCAGTTTCTGCCAGCCGGAGGAACCAAAGGCATCGGCGGCTTCGAGCATTTCGGCATCGACGTGGCGGATACCGAGATTGGTCAGCCGGATCATTGGCGGCAAGGCGTAGACCACCACCGCAATCAGCCCCGCGACCTTGCCGATCCCCAATAGCATCACCACCGGGATCAGGTAGACAAAACTCGGCAGGGTCTGCATCACATCCAGCACCGGGCTGATCAGGTTCTGCAGGCGATTGGAGCGGGCCATGGCAATTCCGGTCGGCAAGCCGATGACGATGGATATCACGGTACAGACGAAGATCATCGACAGGGTCTTCATCGTGTCGGTCCACATGTCCAGATAACCGATCGCCATCAGCGTCAACACACAACCCAAAACAATCTTCCAGCTGCGGCTGGCAAACCAGGCAATCAAGGCGACGAGCAGAATGATGATCGGCCATGGCGTCGTGGTCATGAACCGCTCGGACTGATTGAGGAAATACTGCAACGGCTCGAAGAACGCTTCGAAGCCATTGCCATAGGTGCTGGTGAAGTGTCGAAAGGCACCGTCAATAGCCTTTTTCAAAGCCCTAAGTCTTTCGTCCTCCATATGTGGAAAGCTTGATAGCCACTCCATAACATTCCCCTTTTGTAGAAGACCGTAAGAACACTGGCAGTCATTTCAATACATGGGTGTTTTTATTTTTATCTGCGCAAGGATCAATGCAGCGCATCGCAACGGCTGCATTGATCCGAGAGATTAAAGCGCAGCCTTGATCTTGCCGGTCGCTTCAGGGGTGACCCACTGGCTCCAGAGTGCTTCGTTGTTTTTGAGGAAGTACTTGGCCCCTTCCTCTCCGGTGGCCTGGTTATCGGTCATCCAGGCAATCAGGCGGTTCACCGTCTCATTGGACCAGGCGCGTTTGTTCAGGTACGCCATGACGGTTGGCGAGCGAGCGGCGAAGGACTTGGTGGTCAAGGTAAAGACCCGGTCGATCGGCCAGCCGTTAGGCTTGGGATCAGGACAGTCGGCGACTGTATTGCAACGCTTCCATTCCACCGGGTCGGTGGGAATGCCATTTTCCAGCTTCACCATCGGATACTTGCCCAACAAGGCGGTGGGTGCCCAGTAGAAACCCAGCCAGGGCGCCTTGCGCTCATAGGCTTTGGCGATGGAACCATCAAGCGCCGCGGCCGAGCCGGTATCCACCAGAACAAAGCCGGCTTTCTCGAACCCGTAAGCCTTGTAGAATTGGCTGGTCACCACCGTGCCGCCCCAGCCTTGTGGACCGTTGTAGATCGCGCCTTTTTTCGCATCGTCAGGCGCCGGGAACAGCTCGGGGTGCTTCTTCACATCATCGAAGCTCTTGATGTCCGGATGGGCGTCGGCGACGTATTTCGGAATCCACCAGCCTTGCGAGCCACCATCGGACAATGAACGCGCCGCCTGAATGAGGTTACCGTTTTGAACACCCGTCCTGGCGACCTCCGGAACCAGGTCGATCCAGCCTTCCGGGGCAATATCGGGCCGACCCTTTTCGACCATGGAGGTGATGGTTGGAACGGTATCCCCGGTCACCAGATCGGCATTACAACCGTAGCCTGCGTTGAGGATCAGCTTGTCGACGTTGGCCATCACTTCAGCCGATTGCCAGTTCATGTTGGCGATAGTCACATCGCCACATTCAGACGCTGAGGCCCAACCACTGAATGCAACGATCCCCAATGCAACTCCCGTCTTCGAGAAAGACTTTATATTCATAAACGCTACCCTCGATTGCGGCCAAAGTTAAGAAGGGTCAACTACCGCATCATTGAACCTTCTTTCATGTCAGCAGAATGGGCAAATGGACTCATGGAACAGGCGACTGAGGTCGCCGAATCCAGACCTGCTTTTATTGTTTTATCGAAGCCGCCGGCGATCATGGCTTCGAGGCCTGCCGCCGTAACGCCCCGGTAGTTGATGAGCGTTTGCAAGAGCTCGTCGGGGGAGTGTCCATTCCCGATCAACTGGCTGGCATCCACCACCACAGCCTGCACCGCACGCTGGGCAATCGCCGGGGGCAAGCCACTGTTCAAGGCATGCTCGAGCAGGCTGCGCGCCAACAGCGCCGGGTAAGCAGGCCCCGTTCCCACCAGCGCCGTCAGGTAGTTCAAATGGTTTTCGGTGAAGACTTCATCGGCACTACCGAAGGTTTCGAACAGCCTCTGGGTAAAGGCTTTCTGCTCGTCAGTGACACCCATCGCTGCCAACCAAGGCGTATAGGACTTGCCGATTTCTGCTGCGGCATTGGGCATCGCACGAATGACCTGTCGACTTGCCGTATAGGCCGCCACGTTGCGAAGGCTCACGCCGGCCATCAAAGAAATCACCAGCCTGTTTTCAGCGAAAATCTCCACGTCGGCAAATTGTTCCGGGCGTACCGCCACAATGACCACATCACAACGCTCCACCAGCTCCTGGTTGTTGCGCGTTACGGTCACTTGCGGCCACTTCTCACTCGCTACCGGGTTGCTTGCAGAGCGGTTCGAAAGCACCAGCGAGCCGGGCCGGATAAAGGCCTTGTCGAGCATCGCCAGGGCTATCGAGCGGCCAAGCCATCCCGATCCACCGATAATGCCTATCGTGGGTTCGTTGAACATTTGAACCTGCCTTCGTTAATCAGAAGTCGCGGTCAGTCAGGTAGCCGATGAAACGTCATCCGCCTCATAGCCATGACGGAAATAGAAACGTTTCAACTCGCGAGCCAGAGGCTCCTGGCCGGTGAATATCTTCACGTACTCGGGAATCCGCCGCATTCTTTCCCCGATATCCTCTCGGGTGTTGGTGCTGATATAGCCAATCTGCGTCAGGTAAATCGTTCGAGCCCGCACATCGGCGGCGTCGAATGCGTAGCCGAAGCGCACGAACATCCGGATCAGTGCTTCGCGCCTGGCAATGTCGGCCACCCGGATATGTTCGGCCACTTCGGCGGACTGCAAGGCCCAGCTGCGCATGGCAAATTCGAACTGTGAATCGAACAGTTCCGGGTTCAGCCAGCAGTCGAAAACGTTAAGCATCGCCTCGGCAATGCTCTCGGCATAACACTCGGTCTGGGCGATCAGATTGCCGGTGTTCTTCACCCGCCAACGCTCGATCAATGCCGCGAGCAGCTCTTCGCGATCCTTGAAAAACCAGTAGAAACTGGTTCTCGACAGCCCCAGTTTCTTGGCCAGCGGCATCACCCGCACCGTGTCGACACCGCACTCGGTCAGGCTTTCATAGGCGGCGTCGAGCCAGCCTTCCAGCGACCCTCGCCAGCCTGTTTCTACTGCTTTGGTATGTTCATTCATGACTCGATCCTAGCCGCTTGCCAAAAGCCACGCAAGCAAAATGTACACCTATGTCCAGCATGTTGACACAGGTGTACATTTCACCCTAACGTAATTTCAACCCTGACCCGATGCCCTCTTCCGGAGAGTCTTGACGATGCTGAATGATCCGCTCCTCCAGCCCTATCAGTTGAAGCACCTGACTCTCAGAAACCGAATCATGACCACCGCCCACGAACCGGCCTATCCCGTAGACGGCATGCCCAAGGACCTCTATCGCGCCTACCACGTGGAGCGGGCGAAGGCCGGTGTGGCCTTGACCATGACCGCCGGCTCTGCCGCGGTTTCCCGTGACAGCCCGCCGGTGTTCAACAACATCCTGGCCTACAAGGATGAGGTTGTCGGCTGGATGAGAGACCTGACCGACGCCTGCCACGAACATGGCGCAGCGGTCATGATCCAGTTGACCCATCTGGGCCGCCGCACGCGCTGGGACAAGGGTGATTGGCTGCCCGTGGTGTCGCCGTCGTTCGAGCGCGAGGCGTCCCATCGCTCCTTCCCGAAGAAGATGGAAGACTGGGATGTGGAGCGCATCATCAAGGACTACGCCGACGCCGCGGAACGAATGAAGGCAGCGGGCCTGGACGGTATCGAGTTACAGGCCTACGGGCACCTGATGGATCAATTCTGGTCGCCGCTGACCAACGACCTCGATGCACCCTATGGCGGCTCTATCGATAACCGGCTGCGTTTTACCTTCGATATCCTCAGCGCCATCCGCAAGCGCGTCGGCAATGAGTTTATCGTCGGCGTGCGCTATACCGGTGACGAGCAAATGCCCGGCGGGCTGACCCAGACCGATGGCCTGGACATCTCCCGACGTCTGAAAGACAGCGGCATGGTGGACTTTCTCAACGTCATTCGCGGACATATCGACACCGACGCCGGCCTGACCGACGTGATTCCTATCCAGGGCATGCGCAACTCACCGCACCTGGATTTTGCAGGGGAGATTCGCGCCGCCACCGACTTCCCCACCTTTCACGCGGCGAAGATCCCGGACGTGGCCACCGCCCGCCATGCCATCGCCTCAGGCAAGATTGACATGGTCGGCATGACCCGCGCGCACATGACCGACCCGCATCTCGTGCGCAAGATCATCGAGGGCCGCGAAGAGGATATTCGCCCCTGCGTCGGCGCCAACTATTGCCTGGACCGGATCTACCAGGGCGGTGCCGCCTACTGCATTCACAACCCGGCCACAGGCCGTGAAACCAGCATGCCCCATGACATTCCCAAGGCCGGCAACAAACGCAAGATCGTGATTGTCGGTGCCGGTGTTGCCGGGCTGGAAGCCGCACGAGTGGCTGCCGAACGTGGCCATGAAGTCGTGGTGTTCGAAGCCGCCAATCAGGCGGGCGGGCAGGTTCGTCTCACCGCGCAATCACAACGACGGCGGGAAATGATCAGCATCGTCGACTGGCGCATGGCCCAGTGCATGGCTCGGGGCGTTACCTTTCATTTCAATACCTGGGCGCAGGCCAGTACCGTCCACGACGAAAAACCGGACGTGGTGATCATCGCCACCGGCGGCCTGCCCCATACCGAGATCCTCTCTGTTGGAAATGAACTGGTGGTCTCGGCCTGGGACATCATTTCCGGGGATGTGAAGCCCGGGCGCAATGTCCTGCTGTTCGACGACGCGGGCGATCACGCGGGCCTGCAAGCCGCGGAGTTCATCGCCAAAAGCGGCGCAAAAGTCGAAATCATGACGCCGGACCGCACCTTTGCACCGGAAGTCATGGCGATGAACCTGGTGCCCTATATGCGCTCGCTGCAAGCACTGGATACAACCTTCACCGTCACCTTCCGCCTGCTCGCCGTCGAACGCGAGGGTCAGGATCTGCTGGCGACCATCGACAGTGACTACGGCAACGCGCGCAAGACCCGACGCGTCGATCAGGTGGTGGTCAACCACGGCACCCGACCGCTGGACGAGCTGTATTTCGAATTGAAAGCCGCCTCCAGCAATGGTGGCGTGGTTGAGCATCAGGACCTGATCGTCGGCAACCCGCAAAATGTCGTGACCAACCCGGACGGTGTATTTCAGCTGTTTCGCATTGGCGATGCGGTGGCTGCGCGTAACACCCACGCCGCTATCTACGATGCCTTGAGACTGGTCAAGGACTTGTAAACGATCCCATTGCCGGGGTGGAGAACGCCATGCAAAAAGATGAAACTCCATCCTGGAGAATTGCCGGGAAAAACGGCATTCAGGGACCGGTCGAAGGCTCTCGCTATCACTCGTCTTCGGCAGATGACTGGCTGCCGACCCGGGCTGAAGGTTTCTGGATCAAACCGCTGTTCGAAGACACCGGGCGCGGTGAAAAAACCCTCTTGATGAAGGTCGACCCAGGCGCCCATGTCGCCAGCCATACCCATGCAGGCGAGCTGGAACAACTGTTCGTACTGCAAGGCTCATTCTTTGATCAGGACCGAACGCTGAACGTCGGGGACTACTGTTGCCGGGCACCCGATGCGGCTCACAGCGCGGGCTCCGTACAAGGAGCCATCCTGCTGGTGATCTATACCCGCCGCTGACCGATGCGCAAAGGATTGTTTGCGGATATCACGTGGTGATGTCATCCATCTCGGACTCTCGTCGCGACGTCACTTTCCCCTGCCACGAAAATGCAGCGTTGCCTGCTCCATCTTTTCGAAATCTTTATCTCGCCCCCCTGAATATTTTCAGCATCTTGATACCTGAAAAACTAGCCTAGAGGCCTGTACGGTTAGTTCGTTAGTTCGTTAGTTCAAATTCGGATGCCAGAAGTCCCTGGCCAAGGCGCTGTGACGAGTCATAGCCCGCTATGGCGAGGAACAGCAACGCAGGATAGGGGCTTGTGGCGCCGAAGTTGACTGACAGAACTAACCACACAGGCCACTAGACAGCATCACAGGAGGGATCGCGATGGACTTCGTCTTTCTAGGGCTCGGTGCGTTGTGCTTCGTCACCGTAGTCGGCATGGCCTACGGTTGTGCCGCGCTAAACAGGAGGCGTTGATGAACGGCTTCTACCTTTTCGGCGGCTTGCTGGCGCTCGGGCTGCTCGTCTACCTCATCGCCGCACTGCTGTTTCCGGAGGACTTCTTATGACGATCCAGGCCTGGACTCTGCTTGGCGTCTATCTCTTGGTGCTGGTTGCATTGGCATGGCCGCTCGCGAGATGGATCGCCACGGTGATGGAGGGCCGATTTACCCTCGGCTCACGTATCGAGGCACCGTTGTATCGCCTCGCGGGTGTCAAGGCTGACGTCGAGATGGGTTGGCTTCAGTACATGCTCGCGCTGCTGATATTCAACATTTCAGGGTTGCTGGCAGTCTATGCACTGCAACGGCTGCAGGGTTTTCTTCCACTCAATCCGCAGGGTTTTGGCACCATCAGCCCCGACTCGTCGTTCAACACCGCAGCCAGCTTCGTCACCAATACTGACTGGCAGGGCTATAGCGGCGAGTCGACGATGAGTTACCTGACCCAGATGCTCGCGCTGACGGTGCAGAATTTTCTATCGGCGGCCACCGGTCTGGTGGTGGTGATGGCGCTGATCCGCGGCTTCGCGCGCCACAGTGCAACCAGCATCGGCAATATCTGGACCGACCTCACTCGCGTCACGTTGTGGGTCCTGCTGCCGCTGTCGCTGGTATTCGGGTTGTTCTTCGTCAGCCAGGGCGTGATCCAGAATTTCGATCCCTACAAGGACGTGACGACGCTGGAGGTGACGCAGTACCAATCACCCCAGCTCGATGCGGCCGGCCAGCCAATCAAGGATGCACAAGGCAACCCGGTCCTGCAGGACCATACGAGCAACACGCAAACCCTCGCGATGGGACCTGTGGCGTCACAGGAAGCGATCAAAATGCTCGGTACCAACGGTGGCGGTTTCTTCAACGCCAACTCGGCGCATCCCTACGAGAACCCCACTGCGCTGGCGAACTTCTTCCAGTTGATCGCCATCTTCCTGATCCCCACTGCACTGTGTTTCGTGTTCGGCCGCGTTGTGGGTGATCAACGCCAGGGTTGGGCGGTATTGGCGGCGATGACGATCATTTTTGTCGTCGCTGTCGTGGCGGTCACCCATTACGAACAGCTCGGCAATCCGCAGCTCTCGGCGCTGGGCGTCGACGCTGCCGCGGGCAACATGGAAGGCAAGGAGGTGCGGTTTGGCATCTCGGCGTCGAGCCTGTTCGCCGCCGTCACCACCTCGGCGTCGTGCGGGGCGGTGAATGGCATGCACGACTCGTTCACGCCGCTAGGCGGTGCCGTTCCGCTGGTGTTGATGCAACTGGGCGAAGTGGTATTCGGCGGTGTCGGCTCAGGCCTGTATGGCATGTTGGTGTTTGCCATTCTCGCGGTTTTCATCGCTGGCCTGATGATCGGCCGCACACCCGAGTATCTCGGCAAGAAGATTGAGGCTTACGAGATGAAGATGGTGTCCATCGCAATCCTCGTGACACCACTGCTGGTGCTCTTCGGGACGGCGATTGCGGTAATGGCCGATGCGGGCCGGATCGGCGTTGCCAACCCCGCAGCCCATGGCTTCTCCGAAATCCTTTATGCCCTTACCTCGGCTGCCAACAATAACGGTAGCGCTTTCGCCGGTCTGTCAGCCAATACACCGTTCTACAACACGATACTCGCTATCGCGAGCTGGTTTGGTCGCTTCGGCGTCATCGTACCGGTACTGGCAATTGCCGGCAGCCTTGCAGCCAAGAAACGACTGGCCGTGACGGCAGGCACGATGCCCACGCACGGGATGCTGTTCGTCGTTCTGTTGATCGGCACCGTGCTGCTGGTCGGCCTGCTGAACTACGTGCCGGCGCTGGCGCTGGGACCGGTCGTCGAACATCTGGTGCTGTTCAAGTGAGTCCAGGAAAATGACACGAAAATCATTCACCTTATTCGACCCAACCCTGGCCAGACCCGCCATTGTCGAGTCGTTTCGCAAACTCAGCCCCAGGGTGCAGTGGCGCAACCCGGTGATGTTCGTCGTCTATGTCGGCGCGATCCTCACCACCGGCTTGTGGATCCAGGCTCTGGGCGGCAAAGGCGAGGCAAGCAGCGGCTTTATCGTCGCCGTGACCTTGTGGCTGTGGTTCACCGTGCTGTTCGCCAATTTTGCCGAGGCCCTCGCGGAAGGTCGCAGCAAGGCTCAGGCGGCTTCTCTGCGCGACCTCAAAAAGGAGATCTGGGCCAAGAAGCTGCGCGAACCCCACTATGGCTCAGAGTGGCAACTGGCTCAGTCCAGCGATCTCTGCAAGGGTGACGTGGTGGTGGTCGAAGCAGGCGATCTCGGAGGTTCTCTGATTCCCGCCGATGGCGATGTGATCGAGGGCGCAGCGTCAGTGGACGAGTCAGCAATCACTGGCGAGTCAGCGCCGGTAATCCGGGAGGCTGGCGGCGATTTTTCCGCGGTGACCGGCGGGACACGGGTGCTCTCCGACTGGATCGTCATTCGCGTCACGACGAACCCCGGTGAAACCTTCGTCGACCGCATGATCGCGATGGTCGAGAACGCCAAGCGGCAGAAGACTCCAAACGAAATCGCGTTATCGATCTTGCTGGTGGCCCTGACCATCGTGTTTCTCGGCGTCACCGTCACCCTGCTGCCGTATTCGCTGTATGGCGTCGAAGTGGCGAAGTCCGGGTCGCCCATCTCGATCACCGTACTGGTCGCCCTGCTCGTCTGCCTGATTCCCACGACCATTGCCGGCCTGTTGTCGGCGGTGGGTGTAGCCGGCATGAGCCGCATGATGGAAGCCAACGTGATTGCCACCTCGGGGCGGGCGGTGGAGGCCGCTGGTGACGTCGACGTGTTGCTGCTCGACAAGACCGGCACCATCACCCTCGGCAATCGCCAGGCATCCGCCTTTCTGCCGGCACCGGGAGTCAAGGAATCGGAACTGGCCGACGTGGCGCAACTCGCCTCACTTGCCGATGAAACCCCCGAAGGCCGCAGCATCGTGGTACTGGCAAAACAGCGGTTCAACCTGCGTGAGCGCGACATCCACACGCTCGGCGCGCATTTTGTTCACTTCTCGGCGCAGACGCGTATGAGCGGCGTCGACATGGGCAACCGGCAGATACGAAAGGGAGCGGCCGAAGCGATCCATAAACATGTTGACGCCCTGGGCGGCAACTTTCCGGAGAAAGTGCAAGCCATCGTCGACGACGTTGCCCGCCGTGGCAGCACGCCGCTGGTGGTGACAGACGGGCTCAAGGTTCTCGGTGTCATAGAACTCAAAGACATCATCAAGGGCGGCATCAAGGAACGCTTTGCCGAACTGCGCCGCATGGGTATCAAGACCGTGATGGTGACCGGTGACAATCGGCTCACCGCAGCGGCAATCGCTGCCGAAGCGGGGGTCGATGACTTCCTGGCCGAAGCGACGCCCGAGGACAAACTGCGGTTGATCCGCAGTCACCAAAGCGAAGGTCGACTGGTCGCGATGACGGGCGACGGCACCAACGATGCACCGGCCCTGGCTCAGGCCGACGTTGCGGTGGCCATGAACTCGGGTACCCAGGCTGCCAAAGAGGCCGGCAACATGGTCGACCTCGATAGCAACCCGACCAAGTTGATCGAGGTGGTGGAAACGGGCAAGCAGATGCTGATGACCCGAGGCTCATTGACCACCTTCTCGATCGCCAACGACATCGCGAAATACTTCGCGATCGTCCCGGCCGCTTTCGTCAGCACCTATCCGCAGCTCTCCGCGCTCAACATCATGGGGCTCGCAAGCCCGAACTCGGCGGTCTTGTCCGCGGTGATCTTCAATGCACTGATCATTGTCTTCCTGATCCCGCTGGCGTTGAAAGGCGTCAAGTACCGCCCGGTCGGAGCAGCGTTGCTGCTGCGCCGGAACTTGTTGATCTACGGTCTGGGCGGCGTGATCGTGCCGTTCATTGGTATAAAACTGATCGACATGACCTTGTCGGTTGTCGGTCTGACTTGAAGGAGCGCTCACATGTCATCCTTGCTCCGTCCGGCATTGACACTGCTCATCGTACTTTCTCTGATGACCGGCGTGGCCTATCCGCTGGCCATGACCGGCATCGCCAGACTGATATTCCCGCAGCAGGCTGCGGGCAGCCTGATCGAGAAGGACGGCAAACCGGTGGGTTCCATGTTGATCGGCCAGGCATTCAGTGATCCCAGGTACTTCTGGAGCCGTCCATCCGCCACGAGCCCCATGCCTTATAACGCCAGCGCCTCGAGCGGATCGAATCTGGGCCCGCTGAACCCGGCCCTGGCCGACGCCGTCAAGAGCCGCATCGCAGCACTGCGCGCAGCCGACCCGAGCAACAGTGCGCCGGCACCGGCTGACCTGGTCTACAGTTCTGCCAGTGGACTTGACCCACATATCAGTGTCGTTGCCGCCGACTACCAGGCCGCCCGGGTCGCGCGGATCCGCAACCTGCCACTCGAGCGCGTGCGCGCACTGATTGTCGAACACTCCGAAGGCCCGCTGCTGGGGTTCCTGGGCGAGCCGCGGGTCAACGTCCTGGCACTGAACCTGGCACTCGACGCCGCACGCTGAGAGCCGACTCATACACGGTGGTCCTGATGGACGGACAACGCCCTGACCCGGATCAATTGCTGGCGCAGATTCGCGAGGAGGAATCGCAGGCGAAGCGCGGCCGACTGAAAATTTTTTTCGGTGCCAGCGCCGGTGTCGGCAAGACATACGCGATGCTCCTCGCCGCCCGTGCAGCGCAAGAGCTGAATGTCGATGTGTTGATTGGCGTGGTCGAAACCCACGGTCGCGCCGAGACACAAGCGCTGGTTTCCGGGCTCCAGCAGCTGCCGCTCAAACAAGTCCTCTACAAGGATCGCACGCTGACTGAATTCGATCTCGACGGTGCGCTTGAGCGCAAACCGAAACTGATCCTGATCGATGAGCTGGCGCATTCCAATCTCGCCGGCTCCAGGCACCCGAAACGCTGGCAGGATGTCGAGGAACTGCTCAGCACCGGCATTGATGTCTGGTCGACGATGAACGTTCAACATCTTGAGAGCCTGAATGACATTGTCGGCGGCATCACCGGGATCCGGGTGTGGGAAACGGTGCCCGACCACGTGTTTGACAGCGCAGACGAAGTGGTCATCGTCGATTTGCCACCCGACGACCTGTTGCAGCGTTTGAAGGAAGGCAAAGTGTACCTGGCGCATCAAGCCGAACACGCGGTGCACAATTTCTTCCGCAAGGGCAACCTCATAGCGCTGCGAGAATTGGCTCTGCGCCGAACGGCCGACCGGGTCGACAACGAGATGCTGCAATACCGCCAAAGCGGTGCGGTACAGCCCGTCTGGGGCACACGAGATTCCTTGCTTGCCTGCGTCGGCCCAGGGGAGCGCACAGAGAAAACCGTGCGCTCGACCGCGCGTCTGGCGGCCCAACTCAATGTGCCCTGGCATGCCGTCTACGTCGAGACACCCGCATTGCAACGCCTGCCCGATGTCGCACGCCAGCGTGTCCTGCGCACCTTGAAACTCGCCCAAGAGATGGGGGCGCAGATTTCGACCCTGGCCGGCCAGGACGTTGCCCAGACCCTGGTCAAGTATGCACGACAGCACAACCTCTCCAAGGTCGTGCTTGGGCGTGACGATACGCCGCGCCGATGGCCCTGGACTCGCATGCTGGCGGATCGGATCGGTGAGCTTGGAAGCGACCTGGACGTGGTTCAGATCGCACTCCCGGCACAACAACGTACTCGACCGGAGAAGGCCACCGTCGGCAGCGAGAATCGCGTGGTGTGGCCTGCCTACGCCATGAGTGCTGCGATCTGTGCGGCGACCACCTTGCTCGCCACGCCCCTGTTGCAGGTATTCGAACTGACCAATATCGTGATGCTGTTCCTGCTCGCGGTCGTCGGCATCGCGGTTCGCTATGGCCGCGGTCCGGCGGTTCTCGCAGCATTCCTCTCGGTTGGTGCGTTCGACTTCTTCTTCGTGCCACCGCGTTTTTCGTTCACCATCAACGACGCCCAGTACCTGGTGACCTTCGGCGTAATGCTCGTTGTGGCACTGGTGATCGGTCAAATGACTGCCGGCCTGACCTACCAGGCACGGGTAGCGCAAAAGCGCGAAGATCGCATACGAGCGCTGTATGAGATGTCCCGGTATTTGTCCGCAGCACTCATGACCGAGCAAGTGGCCGAGATCGGCACGCGTTTCCTCGCAGACGAATTCAACGCACGATCGGCATTGCTCGTCGCCGATGACAACGACAAGCTGCAAGCGCCGATGACCACCGGCGATGCTCCTGAGGTCGACTCTGCCATTGCCCAGTGGTCCTTCGATAAAGCCGAGGCAGCCGGATACGGAACCGATACCCTGCCGGCGAGCCCGACCCTCTATCTGCCGCTGTCAGCGCCAATGCGCGTACGCGGTGTATTGGCGATACAACCGCGCGACTCAACTCGTCTGGCCGTTCCGGAGCAGCGACGCCTGCTCGACACGTGCGCGTCGCTGTTAGCCATCTCGCTGGAAAGAATCCATTACGTCAATGTCGCTCAGGACACCACGGTTCAGATGGAATCCGAGCGCCTGCGTAACTCGCTGCTGGCTGCGATCTCGCACGACCTGCGAACACCCCTTGCGGCGATGGTCGGATTGGCGGAGACACTGACGCTGACCAAGCCCCCGTTGACCGGCGAGCCCGTTGAGATTGCCCATGCGATACGTGAATCAGCGCTGCGCATGAACACTCTGGTTAACAATTTGCTCGACATGGCACGACTTGAATCAGGCGCGGTTGCACTGAATCTCCAGTGGCAGCCCCTGGAGGAAGTAGTGGGCAGTTCGCTGAGGGCCGTTCGCCCTGCTTTAGGCGCGCGCCCGGTGCAGGTGTCCCTACCTGAGGACCTGCCGCTGGTCCAGATTGATACTGTTTTGATCGAGCGAATTCTCGTCAACTTGCTTGAGAACGCCGGCAAGTACACACCGCCCGACACGCCCATCAGAATTGGCGCTGAAGCGACCAGTGACACCATTGAATTATGGGTCGACGACTTTGGTCCTGGATTGCCGCGAGGACACGAGGAAGCGATATTCAGCAAGTTCGAGCGTGGTAAAAAGGAAAGCGCAATCCCGGGCGTCGGGCTAGGACTTGCCATCAGCCGTGCCATCGCCCAGGTCCATGGCGGAACGGTTCACGGCGTCACGCGTCCGGATGGCGGTGCGCGTTTCACGCTGAGTCTGCCACGCGGCGAGCCACCCATTATCGAACAGCCTGCGGAGCCGACTGACGAGGACCAACCATGAGCGAAACGGCGCTGCGTGTCCTGATCGTTGAGGACGAAATTGAAATCCGGCGCTTCGTGCGCATGGCGCTGCAGGCCGAAGGTCTGCTGGTGTATGAGGCAGAGTCGCTGGAGCGTGGTCTCATTGAAGCCGGGACACGACGTCCCGACCTCATTGTGCTTGACCTCGGACTGCCAGATGGCGATGGGGTCGATCTCATCCGGGATCTGCGGACGTGGTCGCAGGTCCCGATTATTGTCTTGTCGGCGCGTAGTGCCGAGTCCGCGAAAATCGTTGCGCTGGATACCGGTGCCGATGACTATCTGGTCAAACCCTTTGGCACCGGTGAACTGCTCGCGCGAGTCCGGGCCCAGTTGCGCCGGAGCGTGAAGGGTGTTGAGAGCACCTCGATCGTGACCTTTGGTGACGTGCGGATCGATATGGAACGGCGTGTCGTGGAGCGCTCCGGCGTCCCCGTGCATCTGACGCCACTGGAGTACCGCCTGCTGACTCATTTGTGCGCCCATCCAGACCGTGTACTGACGCATCTGCAATTGCTCAAGGCGGTCTGGGGGCCTAACCATCAAACAGATACGCAATATCTGCGAGTGTTCATGGGCGGTCTGCGCAAGAAGATCGAGGTGGACCCCTCGCAACCGCGCCACCTGATCACCGAGACCGGTGTCGGCTACCGTTTTCTTCCTTGAGCGGAGCCTTGATATGGCGGGCCCCTTACGCTCCAAACACCTGTCTCGATACCTCAAGGGTGTGCAACGGCATGGCCTGCCTCTGCATCCGGAAACGACGGAGTCGACATGTTCTATCGCATAGCCGCCGACGGGCTGGTGCTGCTCCATTTGCTGTTCATTCTCTTCGTGCTGTGCGGCGGGCTACTAGTGCTCAAATGGCGCCACCTGTGCTGGTGGCACTTGCCCGCTGTGGCTTGGGGGGCGGCGGTCGAGGGCTTCCAGTGGCCCTGCCCGTTGACCGGATGGGAAAACCACCTGCGTCTGGCCGCCGGAGAAGCCGGCCATGGTGCCAGTTTCGTTGAGCATTATCTGTGGCCGCTGATTTATCCGGCCGGGCTGACACCTGGCATACAGGTATGGCTGGGCGCTCTGGTGCTGGTGGTCAATGCGCTCGTCTACCTGTTGCTGCTGAGGCAGTGAAAGGAAACACGCGTGCAACACGCGTTCTGATCCAGTGGAGCTGTCCAAAGCCACAAAAATACGGCTGCACACGGCCTTCGCTAACGGCTACAGATGAGCCGCAAACGCATCCCGAACCAGATTTGCCCCAAAAAAGGAACCGCAATAGTAATTCGCACCCTTCTGGTTCAATGCGCCTGGGTGATAACTGGCCGGGCGAAGCCAATGGGTGTCTTCAAGAGTTCCTGAAAAGCCCGCGTTGTAGCGTTTCAACCCCTGCGCCGCTAATCGTTTCCCGGGATCGAAATACCTCGCGCCGGAACTGGCATGAAATCTGCTCTTCTACTGACAAACCCGCCGAACTCTCCGGCTGGCGTCCCAAGTGGTCACCGCCGACCACCCGCCTCAACAGGCATGGGACGGGTGAACCAGGCAGCGCGGCCTCGGTTAATCACCCCACCAGACATCAATGAATACCAGGCAAAGACGCCTGGAGCTGCTAAACGGCTCCAGGCGTTTTTTTTTTGGTTTTTTTCTGGCCATGCCAAGGCAGCGGCTTCGACAGAGGAAAGGCTATGAACGCTATCGTCACCCCGATCAAAAGCGAAACACTGGTCGTTATCGGCAACGGCATGGTCGGCCACCATTGTGTCGAGCAACTGATCGAGCGCGGTGCACTCGCCCACTATCACGTGCATGTGTTCGGTGAGGAGCGTCAGCGTGCCTACGACCGCGTACACCTCTCAGAGTATTTCGGCGGCCGTGATGCCGAGTCCCTCGCCCTTGGCGATGCCGATCTGTATGCCCGCCATGGCGTGCAGTTGCACCTCGGGGTTCAGGTACTTGAAATCGACCGTGAGCATAAGGAAGTGGTCACCAGCGCCGGACGCCAGGCTTATGACCGCCTGGTGCTGGCCACCGGTTCCTATCCCTTTGTGCCGCCGATCCCCGGCGCCGAGGGACGTTCGCGGCTGGTCTACCGCACCCTGGACGACCTCGACGCGATCCGCGAAGCCGCCACCCATGCCCGGCGTGGTGTGGTGGTAGGTGGCGGTCTGCTTGGTCTTGAAGCCGCCAACGCCTTGAAGTCCCTGGGGCTGGAAGCCCATGTCGTCGAATTCGCCCCACAACTGATGCCGGTGCAACTGGACGCCAGCGGCGGCGAGGCGCTGCGGGCACGGATCGAGGCCTTGGGTGTCGGCGTGCACCTTGCGCGAGCGACCCAGGAGATCGTCATTGGTGAAGAATATGCCTACCGCATGAACTTCAACGATGGCGAGTTTCTTGAAACCGACCTGATCGTATTCTCCGCCGGCATCCGCCCCCAGGACGCTGTCGGTCGCAGCGCCGGACTGGAGGTGGCAACCCGAGGCGGTCTGGTGGTCGACAATCATTGCCGCACCAGCGACCCCGACATCTTCGCCATCGGCGAGTGTGCGTCCTGGAACGGCAGCATCTTTGGCCTGGTCGCGCCGGGCTACAGCATGGCGCGTAATGTTGCCGCGAACTTGGCCGGTCAGCACTACGAGCCTTTTACCGGCGCAGACATGTCGACCAAGCTCAAGCTGCTGGGCGTCGATGTCGGTTCGATCGGCGATGCTCACGCGACCACACCCGGAGCCAAAAGCTACCGCTTCATCGACGAAGCCAGCGCCAGCTATCGGCGCCTGGTGGTCTCCGCCGACGGCAAGCACGTGCTCGGCGCAGTGCTGATCGGCGACAACAGTTACTACGACACCCTCCTCCAGTACGCGCAGAACGGCATCGCGCTGCCCAAGGACCCGTCCAGCCTGATTCTGCCGCTGTCGGACGGCGCTCCGACACTGGGCGCAGATGCGCTGCCGGACACCGCCACCCTCTGCTCCTGCCATAACGTCACCAAGGGCGCGGTGTGCTGTGCGATCGACGCCGGCTGCACCGATCTGGGCGAACTCAAGGGCAAGACCAAGGCCGGCACCGGTTGCGGCGGTTGCAGCGCGCTGCTCAAACAGGTCTTCGAGCATGAACTCAGCGCCCGTGGCGTCGCCGTTGACAAAAGCCTGTGCGAACACTTCGCCCACACCCGCCAGGAGCTGTACGCCCTGGTGCGGGTGGAAGGGATCATCAGCTTCGACGAGATGCTGGCCAAGCACGGCCGTGGCCACACCGGTTGCGATATCTGCAAACCCGCGGTGGGCTCGATTCTCGCCTCGTGCTGGAACCAGCCGATCATGGATCCGTCGTTGGTGCCCTTGCAGGACACCAACGACACCTTCATGGCGAACATGCAGAAGAACGGCACCTATTCGATCATCCCGCGCATCGCCGCCGGCGAGATCACCCCGGACAAACTGATCGCCCTCGGCGCCGTGGCGAAAAAATATGACCTCTACACCAAGATCACCGGCGGCCAGCGCATCGACCTGTTCGGCGCCCAACTGCATCAACTGCCGGACATCTGGGGCGAGCTGATCGAGGCCGGTTTCGAGACCGGCCACGGCTACGGCAAGTCGTTGCGCACGGTGAAATCCTGTGTCGGCAGCACCTGGTGCCGCTACGGCGTGCAGGACAGCGTTGGCATGGCGCTGATTCTGGAGAACCGCTACAAGGGCCTGCGCGCGCCGCATAAATTCAAGCTTGCAGTGTCCGGCTGCACCCGCGAATGCGCCGAAGCGCAGAGCAAGGACATCGGTGTGATCGCCACCGAGAAAGGCTGGAATCTCTACGTCTGCGGCAATGGCGGCATGCGCCCGCGTCACGCCGAGCTGCTGGCCACCGACCTGGATGACGACACCCTGCTGCGCTACATCGACCGGTTCCTGATGTTCTACATCCGTACTGCCGACAAACTGCAGCGCACCTCGGTCTGGCGCGAGAGCCTGGAAGGCGGTCTGGATTACCTCAAGGAGGTGATCATCGAGGACAGCCTGGGGCTGGGTGCTGAGTTGGAGTCGCAGATGCAGTTGGTGATCGACCGTTACGAATGCGAATGGGCCAACGCCATCAATGACCCGGAAAAGCTCAAGCGTTTCCGCACCTTCGTCAATGACGAACGCGGCGACCCGGATATCCATTTCGTCAAGGAACGCGGCCAGCGTCGCCCGGTGCACGCCACCGAACTCCATCTGATTCCCGTTACCGAGGAGGTGCTCTGATGAGCCAGTCAAACGTCGTCCGAATCGAACCCCACCGCGCCAGCGAAAGCCCTGCGCACTGGCGGGCGCTGTGCAGCCGTCACGACCTGGTCGCCAATTCAGGTGTCGTCGCCTGGATCGATGGCGCCCAGGTGGCGCTGTTTCACTTGCCCGATGCGCAGGACAAAACCCTCTACGCCATCGACAACCGCGACCCGAAGTCAGGCGCCAATGTCATTGGCCGAGGTATCGTCGGCAACCTCAAGGGCGATCTGGTGATTGCCTCGCCGCTGTACAAACAGCACTTCCGTCTCGAAGACGGCAGTTGCCTGGAGTATCCGGAACAAAGCCTGCGCGTCTGGCCGGTGCGGCTGAACGGCGATGTGGTGGAGATTGGAGTAAGCGCGGGCGCTTGAGTGACAGGACTCGCCCGCAGGTAGAGATTCACAGGAGCGTTCCCCATGAAGACCGTTGCACAACTATTGAAGTTGAAAGCCACGCAAAATCAGGTCCACACCATCGCCCCGGATCAGATGGTGCTGGAAGCGCTGAGAGTGATGGCTGAAAAAAATGTGGGGGCTCTACCGGTCATGGAGGGGGGCCAGGTGGTAGGTGTCATCAGCGAGCGCGACTACGCGCGCAAGATTGTTCTCCAGGGGCGCTCCTCGGTCGGCACGCCCGTCAGAGACATCATGAGCGCGCCAGTGGTGACAGTGGACTCCCGTCAAAGCGTCGAGACCTGCATGGGCATCATGACCGACAGCCATCTGCGCCACTTGCCGGTGGTGGAGAACGGACAACTGCTGGGCCTGCTGTCCATTGGCGACCTGGTTAAAGAAGCCATCACCGAGCAGGCCGATCTGATCCGCCAACTGGAACAGTACATTCGCGGAGATCTATGGAGCCTCCCGGCCGTGGGCATCGCGCGAGCACCTGAGCCGCATGCGGCAGAAGTCGGCCACTTGCCGTGAGTTGAACAGCGCATACAAAAATGCCCCTATCTTGCGATACGGGCATGTTCTGAAACCACCAGACAGAGCCTGCGGTGATCAGGCTCAAACGGCACGGTCAATTTCATCCAGTACGCATCGCCTTTACTCAGCATGACCCGCCCTGCCCTGGCCTATCGGCTGAAGAAAAACCCTGATGAAAGCCTGAAGGCGACTGCCCGGCCAAGGTGCATCGCGGTCGGTGACCCGGACTTGCTGCCCCTTATCAGCGCGACGGAGTCACCCGTGTGCTGTGCGCTGCAGAACTCTCGGTGTGGCTTGGGCATACACCGTCCCCATTGAATAGCTGCCGATAAGGCAAATCTGCCAATGACAAACGTCGGATTGTCGGCGAATTCGCCCTTTTCACTGTCCGGGCACACTCCTGCGATCTGTCGATAGCAAAGCCTGGCAGACAATTTGCTAAGGGATAACCAGGCATGAGCCATCAACGGCGATGGCTTCGCAAACACCATGGGCAACGGCGTCCGCTCCTCCTCCGCATTGCGGAAGGTGAGCGTGCGCCGTTTTTGCTTTCATCCTGGCAATGTAAGGATTATCCATGTCCGCTCAAGGAATGCTCCATTCGACTCACGCCGCAGCGAACCGGAGCGAGGGGGTCGGCAAACCCCGTCGCCCGACAGGCACGGCATTCGGCAAGGCATTGTTCGAACCCGGTAGAGCCCTTCTCGAACGCAGTCGAATCGGCGCCTGGTTACCGCTTGGATTTGCCCTCGGCGCCTGCGGTTTCGCGCTCGCCGACCGGCCCGCCAGCGCACTGACCCTGATACCTGGCGTGCTCTACCTGGGCTGCGCCTGGCACCTGCGCGAGCGCCACCTACGCCGACTGCAGACGTTCTGGAACACCGAACTGGCACGACTACTGCGCAGCCCCCGGGATGCCGATTCGGCGACGCTACTGATGGCCGGCAGTATGCAATTGCGCAACAGCGAACGCTTGCGTAGCGAAGTGCAATTCGCCAGCCGCGCCCTGGAACAGATGGCCCAAAAAGCCCGCGACCAGGGTGAGCAACAGAGCCAACGGATCGCTATGATCGCTGCCGCCAGCGAGCAGATCGATCAGACCCTGCACAGCATCGACGCCTTGGCCCAAGGTGCGCTGGCAGCCTTCGCCGACGCCCATGCCCAGAGCGACGCCGGTTGTCTGGAGGCGCGCGCCGTGGGCGGCAGCATGCTCGCCATCCAGCACAGCCTGGGCAATACCGCACAGGCCGTGGAAGCCTTGCTGCAGCGCACTGCCGCAGTCGAGAGCACGGTGCAGAGCATCCAGGCGCTGGCCAAGCAGACCCAGTTGCTGGCACTCAACGCCTCCATCGAAGCTGCCCGCGCTGGCGAGCACGGTCGTGGTTTTGCCGTGGTCGCCGAAGAGGTCCGCAGCCTGGCCCAGGCCACCGACCGCGCCACCCAGGAGATCACCACAGCCGCAACAGCGATTGCCACGGCGGTGCACCTGGTGGATGGCGAGGTCAAAGAACACCGCGACTTGCTGCAAGCAGGCAGCCAGCAGAGCGAGCACCTCGCCGCCAACCTCGACAATCTGGCACGACGCAGTCAGAGCAATCTGCAGCACCTTGGCGCCATGCAACAGGCGCTCAGTGAGCACCAGCAAGCCAATCATGCCCTCAGCGAACAGTTGCAACAGGTCAATGGCGCTGTGCAGGAACAGAGCTCGCAGACTCATGCGTTGCACGACCTGACCCGCTATCTCAACCAGCTCACCGTCGGAAGCCGCCCATGAATTCAACACTCATCGAAACACTCGACGGCGAGCCATCCCGACAAACCCGCTTGCCACAGGATGACCCGGGCCTGCGACAGGCACTCTTGCTGGGCCTCGACCTGCTGCAAGGCCTGCAGCAGCATCGCGGCCTCGGTGGACAGACCACCCGCGAGGCACGCCTGCGCTGCCAGGTTCTGGGCGACTCGCTCGACCAGGGCTGGAGAGCGTGGCCGTATGCGACACAACGACAAGCCTGGCAGGTGTTGCGCCGCGACCCCGCGGATTTCGATGGTCACTGCCGGCTGTTACAAGAGTTGCTCGGCGCCATCCAGCATCTTGAACTGCATCGTTGTGCGTTCAATCTGGCCCCACCCAGCATCGCCGAACGCTGCTGGGAACTGGAAGACCTGGGGCGGCTGCGCGGTTTGTCCGTGCGCGCGGCCGCCTTTCGCAGTTGCCCTTTGGAAATGCTGATCCAGTTACAGTACCTGCATGAACGCTTACTCAGGCAGGCTCAAGGCTCGCTGCGCAATGCTCTTGAACGGTTGCAGCGTTGCCTGATCGACGCCCCGACAGTGTCCATCGACCCGGCGCAGTGCTACGCCCTGCTCACACCCTTGCTCGACGAACGCCTCGATGCCATCCGCCGGGATCTGAACTGAGGTTAAGTTGGCTGGCTCCCTGGAAGAGAAAGTGAACGGCAGAGCCTGGCGCTTAAAAATTGAACACGTAGCTCAGAATCACGCGATGTTCATCGGCGCTGGCGCGCAGGCCGGCGGCCAGGGAGGTACTGATATGACTGGCGTCGACATCGTCACCCTTGACGTAACGCAGACCGAACGTCAGCCCCGGAATGCCGAGTGCAGCGAAGTCATACGTCGCAGACCGCAATGAACAGCCGCAGAGACACCGGATCGATATGCCACATGTTCACGTCCACCCCTCAAGCCGAAGCGTGGAACGCACCAAGCGCTGTTCTTCGTTTTCGATTTCCTTGAGGTTCTCGCAGATGCTCTGGATATGCGCGATGGCCGCCTTGCGCGCCTGCTCGGGCAAACGGCCGGTGACGGCGTTATAGAGCCGCGCGTGCTGCCGGTCGATCTGACGTTTTTGAGGTTCGCGGTGATAGAGGTTGTTGACCGAGGCGAAGACTGAGTTGAGCAGCAGATCGGTCAATGAGCGCAAGGTCTGCACCAAAACCGGATTATGCGAGGCTTCGCAAATCGCCAGGTGGAACGCGTGATCGAGCCGTGCATGGGCCGAGGCATCGAGTGACTGTGTGTGAGCCTCGACCAATGCCTGATAGCTGCGGGTGATCAGCACAAAGTCCGCATCGGTGCCACGCAACGCGGCCAGTCGGGCGGACTCGCCTTCCAGGAGGCTACGCACCTCGAACAGATCGTAGAGGGTGCGGGGCTGTGAACTGAACAAATGCATCAACGGCGACGTGGGGGTATGTCCCGACAGCTGCGCGACAAACGAGCCCTTGCCCTGTTCGGTCTCGATGATCCCTCTGGCGCGCAGCAATTTAAGCCCTTCTCGCAGCGCGGTACGGGAAACGCCGAGCTTTTCCGTCAGCCGTCGTTCGGAAGGCAAGAGCTGACCGGTCTTCAGTACCCCATCGACAATCAGACGCTCGATGCGTTCGCACACCACATCCGCCACCTGGGCACGGCCCGAATCACTGCTGCTCATGCAACCTCCAGCTGGTATGACCAGTTATAGCGAAAACGCCAATAAAATCAAACAACACAACTAACTCACTGAATATATTGATATTAATTACAAGTAACAAAATCCGTCCGCTAAAAAACTGGTTCGACCAGCCGCACAACACATGGACAGTAAGGCCCCTTAGGCCAATGATGCAAGTTAGCTGTTCCCGTGAACAAGCTCCAATAAAAGCAACTCAGGGTCGTTAGCCACCCATGAACATTCTCTACGACGAACGCGTTGACGGTGCGCTGCCTGCCGTCGATAAAGGCTCGCTACTCCAGGCCCTGCAAGAGCGATTGCCCGATCTGGATATCCTGCACCGCGAGGAAGATCTCAAGCCTTACGAGTGCGACGGCCTGTCTGCCTACCGCACCACGCCGATGCTGGTGGTGCTGCCCCGGCACATCGAGCAGGTACAAGGCGTGCTCAAACTCTGCCATGAGCGCCAGGTGCCGGTAGTCGCACGCGGTGCCGGGACCGGGCTTTCCGCAGGTGCATTGCCGTTGGAAAAAGGCGTGCTACTGGTGATGGCGCGTTTCAACACGATCCTGCACATCGACCCCGCAGCGCGCAGCGCCCGTGTTCAACCTGGCGTACGCAATCTGGCGATCTCCCAGGCCGCCGCCCCCTTCGGCTTGTATTACGCGCCGGATCCTTCCTCGCAGATCGCCTGCTCCATCGGCGGCAATGTGGCCGAAAACGCCGGTGGCGTGCATTGCCTCAAGTACGGACTGACCGTGCATAACCTGCTCAAGGTTGAAATCCTCACGGTCGAAGGCGAACGACTGACTCTGGGCTCCGAGGCCCTCGACTCGCCGGGTTTTGACCTGCTGGCGCTGTTCACCGGCTCCGAAGGCATGCTCGGGATCATCACCGAAGTCACAGTCAAACTGCTGCCCAAACCGCAAATCGCCAAAGTGCTGCTGGCCGCGTTCGACTCCGTGGAAAAAGCCGGACGCGCGGTCGGCGACATCATTGCCAAAGGCATCATTCCAGGCGGCCTGGAGATGATGGACAACCTGGCGATTCGCGCGGCCGAAGATTTCATTCATGCCGGCTACCCGGTAGACGCCGAGGCCATTCTGCTGTGCGAACTCGATGGGGTTGAAGCGGACGTTCACGATGAATGTGACCGGGTTCGTGCCGTACTTGAGCGCGCGGGTGCCACCGAAGTGCGTCAGGCCCGCGACGAAGCCGAGCGGGTGCGGTTCTGGGCCGGACGCAAGAATGCCTTTCCGGCGGTAGGACGGCTCTCGCCGGATTACTACTGCATGGACGGGACAATCCCGCGGCGTGAACTCCCCGGCGTGCTCAAAGGCATCTCCACTCTGGCCGCCGAATACGACCTGAGGGTCGCCAATGTGTTTCACGCCGGTGACGGCAACATGCACCCGCTGATTCTGTTCGATGCCAATCAGCCCGGCGAACTGGAGCGTGCCGAGACCCTCGGCGGCAAGATCCTCGAACTGTGCGTCAAGGTCGGCGGCAGCATCACCGGCGAGCACGGTGTCGGCCGCGAGAAAATCAACCAGATGTGCGCCCAGTTCAACAGCGATGAGTTGACCCTGTTCCACGCAGTGAAAGCCGCCTTCGACCCCAGCGGTCTGCTCAATCCCGGCAAGAACATTCCGACCCTGCACCGCTGCGCCGAATTCGGCGCCATGCATGTGCACCTGGGCCAGTTGCCCTTCCCTGAACTGGAGCGTTTTTGATGTATGTCGAACAGAATGTCGACGGCAGCGCTGCGCTGCTGGAACAGGTCATCCAGGCGCTGAACAATGCCACGCCGTTGCTGATCCAGGGTTCCAACAGCAAGGCGTTTCTCGGCCGCCCGGTGGCAGGCGAAGTGCTCGACACTCGCGGTCATTGCGGCATCGTCAGCTACGACCCGACCGAACTGGTAATCACCGCGCGGGCGGGCACGCCTTTGGCCGATCTGTCCGCAGCCCTGGAGGCAGCCGGCCAGATGCTGCCCTGCGAACCGCCGTCGTTTGGTGAGGGGGCAACGCTGGGCGGCATGGTCGCCGCCGGTTTGTCCGGCCCGCGCCGGCCCTGGTCCGGCTCGGTGCGTGATTTCGTTCTCGGCACCCGCGTGATCACAGGCTTGGGCAAACACCTGCGCTTCGGTGGCGAGGTCATGAAAAACGTCGCCGGTTACGATCTGTCGCGCTTGCTGGTGGGCAGTTACGGATGTCTTGGCCTGCTCACAGAAGTGTCGTTAAAGGTCCTGCCAAAGCCCCGCCGGTGCATCAGTATCTCGCTGGAAATGGACCGCGCGCACGCCTTGGCAAGGCTTGCCGAATGGGGCCAGCAACCCCTTCCCATCAGCGCCGCCTGCCATGACGGCCAGCGTTTGCATCTGCGCCTGGAAGGGGGCGAAGGGTCGGTGACGGCCGCCCATGATCGTCTCGGCGGCGAATGGCTCGACCCCGGTTATTGGGGCGAACTGAATGAACAGCGTCTGGCCTTTTTCGACGAAGGTCAGCCACTGTGGCGCCTGTCAGTGCCCAACAATACCGGCATTCTTGATCTGCCCGGCGAGCAGCTGATCGATTGGGGCGGTGCCCAACGCTGGCTGAAATCCGACGCCGATGCTGCCGTTATTCGCTCGATTGCCCATGAGGCCGGCGGTCATGCCACCTGCTACAGCCACGGACTGATCGACAGCCCTTTCCAGCCGCTGTCCCCCGTGCTGCTGCGCTATCACCGCCAACTCAAAGCGCAACTGGACCCGCAAGGGATCTTCAACCCGGGTCGAATGTACGCGGAGCTCTGAACCATGCAGACCACCTTAAGTGAACAGGCCAAACGCCTGCCACGCGCCGAAGAAGCAGATAGCATTCTGCGCACCTGCGTACATTGCGGCTTCTGCAACGCCACCTGTCCGACCTATCAACTGCTCGGCGATGAACTGGACGGCCCTCGCGGGCGTATCTACCTGATCAAGCAAGTGCTGGAAGGCCACGAGGTCACCGAGAAGACCCAACTGCACCTGGACCGTTGCCTGTCGTGCCGCAACTGTGAAACCACCTGCCCCTCCGGCGTGGACTATCACAATCTGCTGGACATCGGCCGCGCGGTGGTCGACGAGGCCGTGCCACGTCCTCTCGGCCAGCGCTTGCTACGCGAGAGTCTGCGAGCGGTGGTACCTAACCCGGGGCTGTTCAAGACGCTGATCAATACCGGCGAAACCTTTCGCCCGCTGTTGCCTGAGGTACTCAAGGTCAAGTTGCCGCGCACTGTGCACCCCGCCAAGCCACGACCGACGACGCAGCACACGCGGCATGTGCTGATGCTCGAGGGCTGCGTGCAACCGAGCCTGTCACCCAATACCAATGCCGCCACTGCGCGAGTCCTGGACCGTCTGGGAATCAGCGTCACGCCGATCAGCCAGGCCGGATGCTGCGGTGCCGTGGACTATCACTTGAACGCCCAGGAGGCCGGCCTCAATCGCGCTCGGCGCAATATCGACGCCTGGTGGCCTAGCATCGAAAACGGCGCCGAAGCCATTGTGCAGACGGCCAGCGGTTGCGGAGCCTTCATCAAGGATTACGGCCATCTGCTCACAAACGATCCGGCCTATGCAGCCAAGGCCAAACGGGTCAGCGCCCTGGCCAGGGATCTGGTGGAAGTGCTGCGTGAGGAGCCGCTGGAGCAACTCAAGATCAGCGCCGCCATGCGTCTGGCCTTCCACTGCCCCTGCACCTTGCAGCACGCACAAAAGCTCGGCGGCGCGGTAGAAGAGTTGCTGACTCGCCTGGGCTTCACCCTCACGCAAGTCCCGGACAGCCATTTGTGCTGCGGCTCGGCGGGCACCTACTCGCTGACCCAGCCCGAACTGTCCCGACAACTGCGCGACAACAAGCTCAACGCACTGGAAAGCGGAAAACCCGAGGTGATTGCCACCGCCAACATCGGCTGTCAGACCCACCTCGACGGTGCCGGCCGAACCCCTGTCAGGCACTGGATCGAACTGGTCGAAGAAGCCCTGCCTTAACCGAACGAACAGCGTCCATTGGAGAACCCCATGAGAACCAAAGCCGTATTGAGCCAGAGCGAAGTCAGTCAGATCCTGGCCGCCGCGCGCACTGAAGCACAGAACAATCAATGGGCGGTGACCATCGCCATCGTCGATGACGGCGGTCACCCACTGGCCCTTGAGCGTCTCGATGGCTGCGCAGCGATAAGCGCCTATATCGCCACGGAAAAAGCCCGCACCTCGGCCCTGGGCCGCCGTGAATCCAAGGGCTATGAGGACATGGTCAACGGAGGTCGCAGCGCCTTTCTTTCGGCGCCGCTGCTGACCTCGCTGGAAGGCGGCGTGCCGATCATCGTCGATGGGCAAGTGATCGGTGCGGTCGGGGTGTCGGGAGTGAAAGCCGAACAGGATGCCCAAGTCGCCAGAGCCGGCGCCCAATGCCTGAATTGAACCGGCCCTTCGCTGAACCAACAGCGCTTTGCGCTGAATCGACAACCTCTGATGGAGACTGTGTGATGTCCGATTTCGTCAACTGCCAGCGCCTTAAAGTGGCAGCGACCCTGCAACGTTTCATCGATGAGGAAGTGCTGCCAGGCACCGGCCTCGACCAGGAAACCTTCTGGAGCGGCTTCGATGCTCTGGTGCATGAACTGGCCCCGCAAAACCGGGCGTTGCTCGCCGAGCGCGATCGTCTGCAGAGCGAACTCGACACTTGGCACCGTGCCCACCCGGGACCTGTGACTGACATGCCGGCCTATCGCAGCTTTCTCACCGCCATTGGCTACTTGCAGCCGCAACCCGCCCAAGTGCAGGCCAGCACCCGTAATGTCGATATAGAGATCAGCACTCAGGCCGGCCCGCAATTGGTGGTCCCTGCGGTGAATGCTCGCTATGCACTGAATGCGGCCAATGCCCGCTGGGGTTCGCTGTATGACGCACTGTATGGCACCGATGTGCTTTCCAATGAAGGTGGCGCCGAGGCAGGCACGACCTACAACCCGGTCCGTGGAGCCAGGGTCATCGCCTTTGCCCGCGCTTTTCTCGATGAAGCCATGCCACTGAGCAATGGCTCTCATGCAGATGTGAGCAGCTACCGCGTTGAGTCAGGTCAACTGCAAGTGACCCTGAAAAACGGCAGTCAGAGCGTACTCTTGCAGCCTGAAAAATATGTCGGTTACCAAGGCCAGGCGCTGCAACCCACAGCTATCCTGCTGAAGAACAACGGCCTGCACGTGGAAATCCAGATCGACCCGGACAGTACGACTGGTCGTGCCGACAATGCAGGAGTGAAGGACCTGCTGATGGAGGCGGCGCTCTCGACCATTATCGATTGCGAAGACTCCGTCGCCGCTGTCGACGCCGCTGACAAAGTGCAGGTGTATCGCAACTGGTTGGGTTTGATGAAAGGCGACCTCAGGGAAGACCTGGAAAAGAATGGCAAACGCATCACCCGACGCCTCAACCCGGATCGCGAATACACCGCCGCCGATGGCAGCACTCTGACACTGCATGGTCGCTCACTGCTCTTTATCCGCAATGTCGGCCATCTGATGACCAGCCCGGCGATTCTCGACAGCGACGGCGTGGAGATCCCGGAAGGCATACTCGATGGCGTAGTCACCAGTCTGATTGCCTTGCATGACCTGCAACGCCGCGGCAACTCGCGCACCGGCAGTGTCTACATCGTCAAACCGAAGATGCACGGCCCCGCCGAAGTGGCGTTTGCCGAGTTGTTATTCAGTCGTATCGAGGAACTGCTCAGGCTTGAGCGCAATACCCTGAAGATGGGGATCATGGACGAAGAGCGACGCACCAGCGTCAATCTGAAAGCCTGTATTGCGGCCGCCTCTTCGCGCGTGGCTTTTATCAATACCGGTTTCCTCGACCGCACCGGTGACGAGATGCATACCGCCATGGAAGCCGGCGCCATGCTGCGCAAGGGCGAGATGAAGAACAGCGCGTGGATTCAGGCCTACGAACGCAACAACGTACTGGTCGGCCTGGCCTGCGGCCTGCGGGGTCGCGCGCAAATCGGCAAAGGCATGTGGGCAATGCCCGACCGGATGGCCGACATGCTTGAACAGAAGATTGCCCACCCCAAAGCCGGGGCCAACACTGCCTGGGTCCCCTCGCCTACGGCTGCCACCCTGCACGCGCTGCACTATCACAAGGTCGATGTGCGCGCAGTTCAAGAAGCATTGGAGCAGATTGATCTGTCCGCCGTCAGTGAGGAAATTCTCAACGATCTGCTCAGCGTTCCGGTTGCCGCTATTGGCCAATGGTCCGCCGAGGAGATTCAAGAGGAAGTCGAAAACAACGCCCAGGGTCTGCTCGGCTATGTCGTGCGCTGGATCGAGCAAGGTATCGGTTGCTCCAAGGTCCCGGACATTCATGATGTCGGGCTGATGGAAGATCGCGCGACCCTGCGCATTTCCAGCCAGCACATCGCCAACTGGCTGAGGCATGGTGTGATCGACCGAACGCAGACCCTGAAGATCCTGCAACGCATGGCTCAGGTCGTCGACCAGCAGAACGCCGCAGATCCACACTACCAAGCGATGGCAATCGACTTCGAGCGATCGCGGGCCTTTCAGGCAGCCTGCACGCTGGTTTTCAACGGATGCGAACAACCGAGCGGCTATACCGAGCCGCTGCTGCATAAGTTCCGTATCGCCTTCAAACAAGGTTGACGCCGAGTGAACTCTAAAAACCTGCCAGCTCAACGACTGCACTACACTTTCGCGGCCTGCGCCAGCTTTCCATGTTGCGTTACACCTCGGATGGGTGCCCCCTGAAAGAAGTCAGCCACATGCCGCGAACCGTCGTATTGCTCCTCGCGTTGGTTGCAGCCTCGTACCTTGGGTTGTGTGCCGCCTTGTTCGTGTTTCAGCGTGCCCTCATCTACTTTCCGCAGCCTCGCACCATGGGTATCCCCGCAACGATTCTCAAGCTGCCTGTAGCCGACGCCCAAGTGTTGGTCTCAACCAGACCCCACGACGGTCCGGATGCGCTGATCTACTTCGGAGGCAATGCCGAGGATGTCTCGCTGAACCTGCCCGACTTTTCGCAAGCCTTCCCGAATCAGGCGATCTACCTGCTTAACTACAGAGGATTCGGTGGAAGCTCCGGATCCCCCTCCGAGGAGGCACTCCAGCGCGATGCCCTGGCCTTGTTTGATATGGTCCACGCCGACCACCCCAATACGGTGGTTGTGGGGCGTAGTTTAGGTACGGGCGTCGCCATTCACCTTGCGAGCCAGCGGCCGGCATCGCGCCTGATCCTGATCACGCCGTACAGCAGCCTGGAAGATCTCGCCGCGATAAAAATGCCCTTTTTTCCAGTGAGGTGGCTGCTAAAGGACAAGTTTCAATCGTGGAAATATGCCGCTGGAATCACTGTCCCTACGCTGTTGATCGCGGCTGAACACGACGAGATCGTACCGCGTTCAAATACCGAGAAACTCTACGCACATTTCCCCACTGGCGTGGCCTCGTTCAAGGTCATTCCGGGCACTGGCCACAACTCAATATCGCAAAGCCCTCAATACTTGAAAGTGCTCGGTAGCGGGCTGTAATCGACCTGCTTGATGAGCAGGGAGCTACGTTGTCCAGGCTTCATTGGGCCGCTACACAGTGCCTGGTCTTCACTCATAGCTTGTAGCCGATCTGTCGCAACAAGCTCTTGCGCCAAAGGATGTCTTCGTCGCCTTCTATGTCACTGGCACAGAAACCATCCACTACACCCAGGACCGCTCGACCCTGCTCCGTTTCAGCAAGAATCACCTCAGTTGGATTGGCTGTTGCGCAAAAAATGCGGCATACCTCTGGCACCATTTTGACTGTGTTCAACACGTTCAGCGGATAAAAACCGTCCCCGAGAAAAATGATGAAGCTATGGCCTGCGGCAATGGCTTTCGCATTCTTCCGGGCAAGTTCGATCATGGCGGTATCGGTGCCAGACCATCGCACCAGGCATTTGCCAGAGGCTTCACAAAAGGCCACGCCAAACTTGATACCTGGCACGGCACCTACCAACGCTTCGTGGATATCCTCGACGGACTTGATGAAATGCGTCTGACCAAAAATGAAGTTCGTAGCTTCCGACTTATCGATTTTCACAGTGATGAGTTGCATTTCAATCTACTCCTTTTCCGATGTTGACTAAGCATAGCTATTCATTTGCCATGTCTGTGTCCATCGGCTGTCTCTGGCCCAAGCCAGGCTGGAGTCTCTGCAGGAGCAGCCGGTCGACGCCCGAGTGCGCGCCATGGCGTCTTCGAAATCGCCATCGCGAGCCAGCCCGCGCCGACAAATCGCGCGCAAAACAAAACCCCTACCTGCGTACGCAGATAGGGGTTTCGGAAGTTAATCTTGACGATGACCTACTCTCACATGGGG